>JAYVLW010000702.1:0-6314 GCA_043759315.1 Myxococcales bacterium | reverse complement strand
GGGCACCAGCGACCCGAGATGCTCCGCGGCGCCGAGCATGACCTTCCAGTGCTTCGCGCCGGCGCGCGCGCGACCTTCGAGCGCGGCGACGACCTCGCGCGAGAGATCGACGCCGATCACCTCGGCGGACGGGAACCGCGTCTCGAGGAGATCGAGCACCACGCCGCCGCCCGGCCCGACCTCGACGATCGTTCCCCCGGGGCGAACGACCACGAAGTCCAGCATGCGCTCCTTGTCGGAGCGGGCGGCGTTCATGGTCAGGAGGTAGTTCGCCTCGTTCGCGACGCGGTCGAACTCGTCCTTGCGCAGACCGTAGAGATCGCACAGCGCCTTCAGCATCGTGTGGAAGGCGATCTGCGAGCGCGTCTCGTAGAGCCCGAGGAGCGTGACGAGCGCCGCGCTCTCGTCCGTGTCGGCGTAGTCGATCACGATCGCGTCGGGATCCGTGGCGTGCGCGAGCCGCGCGCTGATCGTGCCGAGCGGACCGAGGCTCGCGGTACCGGTGAGCAGCGTGCGGATCGGCATCGCGGTGAGCGCGGCCTCGACGAGCCGCAGGCGATAGCGCACGGCCGGAGAATCGCCGTGCAGGCGGGCGACCAGCGGGCGGAGCTGGGCGTGCCAGGGACGCGAGACGTCGACGCCGATCGTGCGCGCCGCGCCCACCGCGGCGGCCAGCACGCCGAGCTGAGCGGCGGGTGACAGGCCGCTCGTCGCGGACTCGCAGTACCAGAGCTGGCAGGTCGCGAGAGCCGGAGCGAGCGCGGCGATCTCCGCGTCGCCGAGGGCGGTGACCGCGGCGAGCACGGCCGCGACCGGCTCGCCGGCGAGCTGGCGACCGGCGCGCAGTGCGCACAGGCGTGTCGCGAGCCACGCGCGATCAGGCGCCGGGGAGCGCTCGGTGAGGGCGTGATCCGGATCGGCCCACGTGGGGGCGCGGCAGACCGCGCCGAGCTCTGCGCGCACGGCGGCGAGGCGGGACAGCAGTGCGTCGTCCAGGAGTCCTTCGCGGACCGCGGACGTGTCGCACGCATCGAGCACGTGCAGCGCGTCGAGGGCGAGCGCGGTGGCCTCCGCCGGAGCGACGTGCAACACGCGCGCGAGCGCCGGCGCGAGATCGCGAAGCGTGCCCACGAGCGGCGCGAACATGACGAGCGGGCCTTCCCCGCGCACGTGCTGGCCGGCGAGACCGTGCGCCTCGATCCACGCGATCGCGAGCTTGCCGAGCACGTCCTCGAGCGGCCAGTCGCGCGTGCGGTCGGTCTTGCGGAGGATCGCGGCGGCCGCTTCGTTGTGGACGTCGAGCGAGATGCCCTGCGCGGTCCACGCTCCGCGCTGCGCCGCGCTCTGGGTCTTCGCGATGTCGAGGTGGAGGATCGCCGCGCGCACCGCCGGACCGAGCCCCGCGGTGGTGATCCGCGTGCACAGCTCGGCGAGCCGCACGAACGCATCCGGCGACAGGCCGCGATCCTGGAACCGCGCGATGTCCGCGGCCTCGAGGCCGGCGAGCTTGCGGCCGAGCAGGCGGGTCGCGATGTGATCGAGCAGCGGGCGATCGCTGCCCGCGTCGTGCTCGACCTGCGCGGGCATCGGGGCCGCCAGCGCAGCGACCTCGGGGAACGCGGTGGTCACGGCGGCCGCGGTCGGGGAGTCCGTGCGCAGGGCCTCCAGCATCGCGCCGGCGAACGCGGTGTCGGCAAGCGTGGCGGACACGAGCGCCGCGGGCGAGAGCCAGGTCGCGAGCGTCGCGGGGCCGATGGTCTCGACGAGCCGGCGCCAGGCAGCGCGGTCGTCCGGCGAGGCCGACGTCAGCGTGCGCAGCAGATCCACGGGTGGCACGGTAGCAGCGGGTTTCGCGGACTTGGCGATCGCAAGTTGCGTAAGTTGAAACCGTCCCCTTCTACTCGGAGCATTTGCGCTTCGGGATCTTCTTGCCGGGGTTGAGCAGATTCTGCGGATCCCACATCGCCTTCCACCGGCGCTGCCACTCGATGAGCTGCTCGGACTGCTCGAGATGCACGTAGTCGCGCTTCGTCAGGCCGATGCCGTGCTCGCCGGACAGCGTGCCGCCGAGAGCCACGGTGTGGACGAACACCTGCTCGGCTGCGGCCCACATCTTCGCGCGCACGGCGGGGTCGGCGGGGTCCTCGTTGGAGAGGAGGTTGACATGAAGATTTCCATCGCCGGCGTGGCCGAACACCGCCGTGGCGATGCCGGTCTGGGCGCTGACCTGATCGATCCGGGCGAGCATCTCGACGATCCGGCCGCGCGGGACGCAGATGTCCTCGTTGACCTTGATCCGCCAGGCTTCCTTGAGCGACGGCGAGATCAGGCGGCGCGCTTCCCACACGGCGCGCCGCTCGGCTGGCTCGGTGGCGGCGAGGACGTCGAGGGCGCCGAGGTCGTCGCAGCGCAGGCCGATCTGCTCCATCATCATTGGCATCGCCTCGGCCTCGCCATCGACCTCGATGAGGACGATCGCGCCGGCGTTGGCCGGGAACCGGTAACGGCTCTTTGCGCGGATGTGATCGATCGAGTGCTTGTCGGCGAGCTCGAGGACACGCGGGCGCAGACCGCCGCGCAGGAGCATGCTGATCGCCGCGCCGGCCGTGGGAACGTCGGCGAACACGCCGAGGATCGTCGCGGCGGCGGGCGGCTTGGGCAGGAGCTTGACGAGGAGCTCGGTGATCACGCCGAACGTGCCCTCGGTGCCGACGAAGCCGGCCACGAGGTCGTAGCCGGTGACGCCCTTCGCGGTCCGGCGGCCGCAGCGCAGGACCTCGCCGCCCATCAGCGCGACCTCGAGGCCGAGGATGTACTCGCGGGTGACACCGTACTTGAACGCGCGCGGACCACCCGCGTTGGTCGCGGCGTTGCCCCCGATCGAGCAGTACTCGAGCGACGCGGGATCCGGCGGATAGAACAGCCCTTGCTCCTCGACGGCCTCCTGCAGCTTCCCGGTGATCACGCCGGGCTCGACCACGGCGATCAGATCCGCGGGATCGATCTCCTTGATCCGCTGCATGCGCTCGGTCGACAGCACCACGCCGCCGGCAACCGGCAACGCGCCGCCGCACATCCCGCTACCTGCGCCGCGCGGCGTGACCGGCACCTTGCGCTCGGCGCAGATCCGCAGGACCGCAGCGGCCTGCTCGGTGGACTCGACGAGGACCGCACACTCCGGTGGGTAGAACTCGGGGAGCGGGCTCTCGTCGCGGCCGTAGTCATCGAGGCGTTCGTGACCGGGGCCGACGATCGCGTCGGCGCCTAGCTCGCGTTCGAGAACGCTGACGATGCTAGACGCTGAATGAGGAACCGCAGCCACAGGTGGACTTCACGTTCGGATTGTTGAACTTGAAGCCGGCACCCTGCAGTCCCTCGACATAATCGATCTCGACGCCCACAAGGTACATGAGGCTCATCTCGTCGACCACGACCTTGACGCCGCCGATCTCGATCTGGCGATCGACCTCGGTGCCCTCATCGAAGTAGAGGTCATAGGAGAACCCGGCGCATCCGCCGCCGACCACGCGGAGGCGCAGGGCCATCGTGGGCTCGATGCCCTCGGCCTCGCGGATCTCGTTGATCTTCACGGCCGCCGTGGCGGTGATCTTGACCATCGACTCCGGACCACCCGGATCGAGGGGCATCGGGGCGTGGTCGTGGTTGTGGGTCGCGGTGGCTAGCTCGGACATGTACGTCTCCTGGATGAGCACCTTACCCTCACGTGAGGGTCATGGCAATCTCCCCAGGTGCCGAGCTTTGACACGCTGCTCCACGACCTTCGTACATCGTTTGCCGAGATCGATCCGGCGGCGCTGAACGCCGAGCTCAAGGCCGGCGGGACGCCGTTCCTGATCGATGTCCGCGAGGCCGACGAGCACGCGACCGGCATCATCCCGGGCACCCTCCACATCCCCCGCGGCTTCCTCGAGATGCGGGTCGAGAAGGCGGTCAGCGATCGCGCGGCGCCGGTGGTGGTGTACTGCGCCGGCGGGACGCGCTCGCTGCTCGCGGCACGCAGCCTGGGCGAGCTCGGGTACACGAACGTGCGGTCGCTCGCCGGAGGGTTCACCGGATGGAAGCGCAACGGCCTGGCGTGGGAGCAACCGCTCGCGCTGCGCGGCGATCAAGAGGCGCGCTACTCGCGGCACACGATGCTCCCCGAGGTCGGCGTCGCCGGGCAGCTCAAGCTCCTCGGTGCGAAGGTGCTGTGCATCGGCGCCGGAGGGCTCGGCTCGCCGTCGAGCATGTACCTCGCGGCCGCCGGCATCGGCACCATCGGGGTGATCGACGACGATGTCGTCGACGCGTCGAACCTCCAGCGCCAGCTCCTGCACGGCACCGATCGGGTCGGTACCGCGAAGGTCGACAGCGCGGAGAAGACGCTGCGTGGGCTCAACAGCGACGTCAAGGTCGAGAAGCACCGCACGCGGATCACGGCCGACAACGCGCTCGCGCTGATCGGCGCGTACGACGTGGTGATCGACGGCGCGGACAACTTCGCGACCCGCTACCTCGTCAACGACTGCGCGCTCCGGCTCGGCAAGCCCGTGATCCACGCATCGATCTTCCGGTTCGAGGGCCAGCTCACCGTGTTCTCGGCGACCGGTAGCCCCTGTTACCGCTGTCTGTATCCGCAGCCTCCGCCGCCCGAGGATGCGCCGTCGTGCGCCGAGGCAGGCGTGCTCGGCGTGCTCCCCGGGGTGATGGGCGTCCTGCAGGCCACCGAGGCGATCAAGCTGATCCTTTCGCTCGGCGACACGCTCGCCGGGCGTCTGCTGGTCTACGACGCGCTCAAGGCGCGGTTCCGCGAGCTCAAGCTGCGCCGCGATCCGGCCTGCCCGACCTGCGGGGAGGGTGTCGACCGCGCCACGATCCCGCTCATCGATTACGAGCAGTTCTGCGCCGGGCCGAAGCACTAGCGCTACACTAGTCGGCACTGTGATCGCTGCCGGCCAGCTGATCGGCAACTACCGCATCGTCTCGAAGATCGGGACGGGCGGCATGGGGGCCGTGTACCTCGCCGAGCATCCGATGATCGGCAAGAAGGTCGCGCTCAAGGTCATCCACCGCGAGCTCGCGAGCAACAAGGAGGTCGTCCAGCGGTTCTTCCAGGAGGCCCGCGCGGTCAACACGATCGGCAACGAGCACATCGTGGAGATCCACGACTTCGGCGTGACGCCAGAGGGCGACCACTTCTACATCATGGAGTACTTGGAGGGACGCACGCTCGCCTCCGTGCTCGCACGCGAGACGGCGCTCGACACGATGCGCGCGCTCCACGTCGGTGCGCAGATCGCCAGCGCGCTCTCGGCGGCGCACGTCTCCGGGGTCATCCACCGCGATCTCAAGCCCGACAACATCATGCTGATGACACGGCTCGGAGATCCGGACTTCGTGAAGGTCCTCGACTTCGGGCTCGCGAAGATGTTCCAGGCCGGCGGTGTCTCGGCGGTGCAGACCGCGGCGGGCGTGCTGCTCGGGACGCCGCAGTACATGTCGCCCGAGGCGTGCGAGAGCAAGCGCGACGTCGATCACCGCACGGACATCTACGCGCTCGGCATCCTGCTGTTCCAGATGATGACAGGCGTGTTGCCGTTCGATGGCGAGTCGATGGGCGAGGTGCTGGTCAAGCAGGTGACGGCGTTGCCCCCCGCGCCGCGCGGCCTCAACTCGATGATTCCACCCTCGGTCGAGCAGATCCTGCTGCGGTGCCTCGCGAAGCACCCTGAGATGCGGTTCCAGACGATGCAGGCGCTCCGCGAGGCCCTGCTGGACCCCGAGGCGTATCTGCGCGCCTCGCCGCCGATCGCGCCGGCGCGATCCGTGGCGCCGGGCGAGGCCGTCGCCGACGCGCGCGCGGTGCAGGCGCACGCCAACGCGCGGACGCGCATGCAGCAGGCAGATCAGGCACGGGCTGATCAGGCCCGGGCAGATCAGGCGCGCACGATGCTGCACGTCCCGGCGCCAGCCGGGAGTCCGAGCGCGAACATGGCGGCGACGATGATCGGCCAGAGCGTTGCGGCACCGGCTCCGCCGGCGGCGAAGAGCCGGCAGATCCCGGTGCCGGGGCTCGTGCAGCCGCAAGAGCCGAAGCACAACACGATGATCATCTCGACGCCGATGGGCTACTCATCGCGCCCGCCGCGCAAGGTGTGGCCGATCGTGCTCGTGGTCGGGATGATCGTCGGGCTGGGAGGCGGCGCGTTCGCCGTGGCCTGGTTCGGGCGGTCGGGTTCCGCGTCGGCCGGATCGGCAACAGGATCGGCTGATCAAACCGCGGGTTCGAACGTCGTTGCGAGCGCGGGTTCCAA
>JAYVLW010000701.1:0-2907 GCA_043759315.1 Myxococcales bacterium | reverse complement strand
GCTTGGTCGTGTCCGGCTTGGTCGTGTCCGGCTTGGTCGTGTCCGGCTTGGTCGTGTCCGGCTTGGTCGTGTCCGGCTTGGTCGTGTCCGGCTTGGTCGTCCCCGGCCGGGTCGTGCCCGGCTTCGTCGTGCCCGGCCTCGTCGTGCCCGGCTTCGTGATTCCTGCGTCGAGGAGGCCCGGCCCGACTCCGTCGTTCGACGCAACGAGCGCGGCATCGGTCAACCCAGCATCGAGGCTGTCCGCAGGGATCGGCGCAAGCTCTGCGACGAGGTTCACCGTCGACTCGACGGAGATCCAGAACTGCCGGTGGACGTATCCCGCGGCACGAACCTCCACGAGCTCGCGCGCGTTACCTGCGGCGATCTCGGCGCGGTAGGGCAAGGGATACACCTCCCCCCGAAACACGATCTCGGCGTTCGGCGCGTTGGACTCGATCGAGAGCTTCGCCTTCGCCGCCGCCGTCGCCACCACCGGTTTGGACTCGCCGCCCCCACGCGACATGGCGAAACCAACCCCGGCAGCGATCGCGACGGCGGAGACAAGGCCGATTCCGACGACGAGCTTGCGCTTCGACTTCGCCTTTGGTTGCGCCGACACCGAGCTCGGGCTCGGGCTGACGCGCCTCATCGGCTGAGTGGCGGCGCGGGTCCCGGCGGGAGTCTGTGCGCGCGCGACGCGCGGCGTCGGAGTCAGCCATGTCTGATCCGGCAGCGCCCGTCGCAGGCTGAGCGCGAAGGCCGCGGCCGTGGGGAACCTGAGCGACGGGTCGCGTTCCATCGCGCGCTCCGCGACCGCGACCACGGCATCGGGCACGTTCGGACGGAACTCGTGAATCCGCTGCGGGACGTCATTCACGATCTTGCTCAGGACCAACGGGAACTCGACATCCTGGAACGGCAGCCGACCCGCCAGCATCTGGTACATCAGGACGCCGAGGGCATAGATGTCCGCGCGGGAATCGATGGCGCTAGGGTCGATGACCTGCTCCGGGGGCATGAAGTCGGCGGTCCCGAGAATCGTGCCCGGGCGCGTCGCGCCGCGGGAGGCTTCGAACTTCGAGATCCCGAAGTCGATGACCTTGACCTCGTCGCCGCCATCAACCCGGGGCAGCAGGAACACGTTGTCGGACTTCAGGTCGCGATGAATGATCCCCGCCGCGTGGGTCGCCTCCAGCGCCGACGCGACCTGCATCGCGATGTTGCAGGCGCGCGCGATCGGCAACATGCCGTGCTCTTCGACCTCCGTCGCGAGGGTCACCCCGTCGAGAAACTCCATGACGAGATACGGGCGGCCGTCATCGAGCGATCCGAGATCCGTGCACTCGACGATGTGCGGGTGCCCGAGGTTGCTCGCGGCGCGCCCCTCGTCGACGAGGCGATCGATCATCTCCGGGTTGTTGACGCTGTGGTGCAGGACCTTGATGGCGACACGGCGACCAAGGACGAGGTGATGCGCCTCGTAGACGGTCCCCATGCCTCCGATCCCGACCACACGATCGATCTCGTACGTACCGATCGTCGTGCCGACAGCCAGATCGGCGCTCGCCCCTGACGGCTCTTCCCTCTTCACCCTACCCGATAGCGTACGCCGATCCGGCCGCTGGATCGAGCACGCATGGGGTATCGACGGTGGAGTTACCCCGTGTAGGCCAGGGAACAGCCGGCGGTTCTTGCGCTGGTTATTGTATCATGTACACTTAGAGACATGAACCTCGGGCATTATCGGCACATTGTCGTCCTGACCGGCGCGGGCATCTCGCAGAGCGCGGGGCTGCCGACCTATCGCGGCGCGGGCGGGCTGTGGAGCGATCCGAAGCTCGCCGAGCTGACCGATGCGGAGGCGCTCGTCACGAGGCGAAGCGAGGTGACCGACATGTTCTGGTCGTTCCGCATGGCGCTCGACGGCGTGGTTCCAACCCCCGCGCATCGCGTGCTCGCCGCGTTCGAGAAGCGCCTACCCGCGGGCGCGGAGCTCACGATCATCACGCAGAACATCGATGGCCTGCACCAGGCCGCCGGCTCGAAGACGGTGTGCGAGTACCACGGCAGCCTCGCGCGGTGGCGCTGCGAGCAATGCGGCACGGCGCTCGTGCCCCCGGCGGGCGCGGCGCCCGAGCACTGCGGAGAGCGCATGCGACCGTGCGTGGTCCTGTTCGGGGAGCAGATTCCGATCGACGCCGAGCGCATCGCGAAGCACGCCCTGCGCGACTGCGATCTGTTCGTCGCGATCGGCACGTCGGGTACCGTCGCGCCCGCTTCGAGCTTCGTGTCGTGGGCGCAGCTCAACGGAGCGCGGCGGATCTTGCTCGACCTCGAGATCGGAGACGGTGCGCGCGCGCTGTTCAGCGAGTGCCACGCGGGCCTCGCCGACGAGCTCGTGCCGCGCTTGTTTGGCTAGCGCCGGCCGCCGCCGCCGCCACCGCGCCGACCGCCGCGTGCACCACCGCCGCCACCGCCGCCGGGGCGCCCGCCGCGGCCACCACCACCGCTGCGCTGCGGGCGCGGCGCGCTACGGCTCGTGCTGTGATCGTCGCGCGCATTCCAGCCCTCGGGGGCCGGGATGCGGGACTCGTACGGGTGCCCCTCGACCACCGGGATCGCCTGGCGCGTCAGCTTCTCGATGTTGCGCAGGTCCGGACGCTCGTCAAGCTCGCAGAACGTGATCGCCATGCCGGAGGCGCCGGCGCGCGCGGTGCGGCCGATCCGGTGCACGTAGGTCTCGGGGACCTCAGGCACGTCGAAGTTCACGACGTGCGTGACCGCGTCGACGTCGATGCCGCGTGCCGCGATATCCGTGGCGACGAGCACGCGGACGCGACCGCTCTTGAACCCGGCGAGCGCGCGCTCGCGGGCGTTCTGGCTCTTGTTGCCGTGGATCGCTTCGGCGTGGATCCGCTCCTTGAGCAA
>JAYVLW010000700.1:0-11676 GCA_043759315.1 Myxococcales bacterium | reverse complement strand
GTCCAGCGTCCAGTACACGGGCAGGTTCATGCGCACCGCCCAGCGATTGAGCTCGGTGCGGCCGAGCCGGTCGTGCCTGCGCGCGGCTGGCGGCGCGGGCATGGTCGGCGCGGGTAGCGTGACCACGGGATCAGGCGAGGGCACGTCCGGCGTCGGAGTCGGCGGCTGCGGGACGGGAGACCTGGAGGAGCAGCCGACGACGACGACGAACAAGCACGGCAGGCGCTTCATGGTGCGCACGCTAGCATGCGCAAACGTGGCAACGGCACCCGCGCTCGAAGCCACTGGTGCGGGGCACGAGCACGCGGCGAGGCGTCGTGGCACGCTCGAACGATGCGCGCTCTCGGACTTCTGGTCGTGCTCGCGCTGGCAGCGCCCGGGTCGGCGGAGCCCGAGCCTGCGGTGGCCTTCGACGCGGCCAAGGTGCTGCTGTCACCGACCGCGGCGACGACATGCACGGACGTCGAGTGCCTCCTCGCGAGCGCCTACGCCAGCGACACCAAGGCGGCGGAGCTGGCGCTCGCGCTGTATCGAGCAACGGGTGACGTCGCGGGCGCGGGCCCCGAGGAGCTGATGGACGGCGGCTACCGTGGCAAGATCCGCCTGGTCCCGCAGCTGCCGAAGGGTGCGTATCGCAAGCACCTCGCGTGGGTGTCGGCGGCGATGACCGAGCTCGACAGGTTCTTCACGGACCTCTACGCAGGCGACGCCGCCGTGCCCGCGTACCGCTGGCGTGCGCTTCAGCTCCGGTTCGTGCGATCGATCAAGAAGCGCACCCCGAGCGCATACGCCTTCGGCTGGACCATCGAATACAACGTGGAAGGCTCCCTGCTGACGTCGGCCGCCGGCGTGAAGGAGACGCTGTTCCACGAGCTGTTCCACAACAATGACTTCGACCACGGGGACTGGTCGGCGAAGACGCTGCAGACCGACTACGACGGGATCGTACGGAAGTGTGGGACGAAGGTCGCCTGCCTCGCGCCGTTCGCTCCCGGCACCACGAAGGTGCGCGCGACCGGCACCTACTACGCGTTTCAGCCCAACAACGGGAACGGCGTCCACGAGTACGCGGCAGAGCTCGCGGTCCGATACTTCCGGGAACAGTCCGAGATGCTGCGCGACAACAAGCTGAAGCGGCCGGCGTTCAAGTGCGGCCCGCCCGAGAATGCCCGGGCCTGGGCGGCGTTCGTCACCGAGTTCTTCGGCGGCCGCGACCTCGTCCCGTCCTGCTGAACGGCGATCCAGGCGTGTCCGCTCCCGTGACTGAACCTGTGCCGGATCCGGCCGAGTCAGGTAGGACCGATGAAGCTGCTGGTCAGGACATGTGCGTTCGTGCTCGCCGTCGTTGCGGGCTGCGGGGATGACGGGCACAAGCAACCGATCGATGCCGCGCCGATGCCGGACGCGCCTGCGCCCGATCCTGCGATGCTCGGAATCGATCGCACCCTGCACCAGTTCGGTTCGGTGACGGTGGGCTGGATCAGCCCGCCGGCAACGCTCACGATCACGAACACCGGCGATCTCGCGACCGGCAGCCTCGCGCCTTCGCTGACGGGTGCCGACGCCGCGAGCTTCGTCCTCGTCGGGACCGGCTGCGTGACGAGGCTCCAGCCCGGCGCGAGCTGCGTGGTGACCGTCATGTTCTCGCCGGCCACGCCGGGCGCGAAGACAGCGACGGTCGTCGTCGGGGGCACGCCGGGCGGAAGCATCTCCGCGTCGCTCGAGGGCGCCGGGGTCGCCGTCGGCGCGCTGACCGTGTCCGCGTCGCTGAGCGCGCTCGGCAACGTCGTCATCGGCCAGACGAGCACGCTCGCGTCGACGTTCACCGTGACGAACAGCGGTGGCACGCCGAGCGGACCACTCGCGATCCAGCCCGCCGGCAGCGATCCGGCGGAGTTCACCAGGTCCGCCGATCAGTGTACGGGCGTGGCGCTCCCCGGCGGCGCGAGCTGCACGTTCGTCGTGCGGTTCACGCCGACCTCCGCGGGCGCGAAGGCCGCGCTGTTCCAGATCTCTACCTCGCCGGGCGGCGTGGTGAGCGGCTCGGTCACCGGCACGAGCCTCCCGCCGGCCTCCATCGTCGTGGTTCCGCTCCAGCTCGACTTCGGCTCGGTCGTCGTCGGCCAGAGCAGTGCGAGCCTGACCGCGATCGTCACGAACACGGGCGGCGTCCCCACCGGCGTGCTCGCGCCGTCCGTCACCGGCGCCGATGCCGCGATGTTCACGGCGCTCGGCTGTACCGGCGCCACGCTCGCCGCCGGTACGAGCTGTACGGTGACGGTGACGTTCAACCCCACGAGCACCGGCGCGCACAGCGCGATGCTCTCGGTCACGGCGACCCCAGGCGGTGCCGCCGCCACCACCCTCGGCGGCATCGGCATCGCCGCCGGTCAGCTCGTGATCGCGCCATCGGCGCACGCGTTCGCGAACACCAACGTCGGCCAGACCTCGGCCGCGCGGCAGTTCACGATCACGAACACGGCCGCGGCGGCGACGGGTCCACTCTCGACGACCCTTGGCGGTTCGCAGACGGCCCAGTTCCGGGTCATCGCGGGCAGCGATGGCTGCACCGGCATCGCACTCGCGCCTGGTGCGAACTGCACCATCTCGCTCGCGTTCCAGCCGACGGTCGGCGGCATCGCGCACGCCTCGCTCACCGTCGCCGGCGCACCGGGCGGCTCCGTGACCGCCGGCCTCTCCGGCCTGGGTGTCTCTGCCGCGTCTCTGTCGATCACCCCGGCCACGCGCGACTTCGGATCCGTCACCATCGGCGCGCAGTCCATGCCGCTGAGGTTCACCGTGACGAACACCGGGGGCCAGGTCACCGGTGTTCCCGCCGCGACGCTCGCGGGCGCCGGCGCGGGTCAGTTCATGATCGCCGGCAGCACGTGCGCACAGACGCTCGCGCCCGGCGCATCGTGCGCGCTCCAGATCCGCTTCGCTCCGACGGCGGTCGCCGGTGCGACCGCAGCGCTCGGCGTCGTCGCGTCGCCCGGCGGGAGCGTCAGCGCGACCGTCTCGGGCACCGGGATGGCGGACGGTGGGCTGGTGATCATCCCGTCGAGCTACGAAGTTCCGGCCACCACGGTGGGAGATCCCACCGCGCCGCAAACCCTCACCGTGCTCAACACCGGCGAAGCCACGACCGGTCCGATCGCGCTGACGGTCACCGGAACCAACGCCAACGAATTCGCGATCGCGTCGACCACCTGCACGGTGCTCGCGTCGAACGAGACCTGCACCGTGACGGTCGTGTTCACGCCGCTCGCGATCGGCACCCGCGCCGCCACGCTGACCGCCAGCGCCACCCCCGGCGGCATCGCCACCGCGGCGCTCTCGGGCATCTCGCGCCCGCGCGTCGAGATCATCGCGATCAACTCCGGCCCGGTCGTCGACCCCTACAACTTCGGCGCAGCGACCATCAGCAACGTGATCCCCCAGGATGTGCTGATCACGGTGCGTAACAACACCTCGGCCGCCAAGGTGTTCTCGACCACCGAGGCGTTCGGATCGCCGGCGCAGTACGCGGCGATCAGCAACACCTGCAGCACCACGATCGGGGGGGCCGGAGGCACGTGCACCATCGGTGTGCGGTTCACCCCGACGAGCGTGGGACCAAAGTCCGGCACCTTCACGTTCTCGATCGGCGCCGGGACATTCGACTCCGCGGCGGAGCGCCTCGCGGGGACTGGCGTCGAGGGGCTCACGCTGACACCGCTCAACGGCACGAGCTTCGGCTCCGTCCCGCTCAACACGACGTCGGGCACGCTCAGGTTCCGCCTGACCAACGCGCCCGGCTCGGTGCTCACCGGCCCGATCGTCGTGACGCTCTCCGGTGGTCCGTTCCAGCTCGTCGCGGATCCGTGCTCGGGCACGGCGCTCGCCAGCGGCGCCTCGTGTCTGCTCGACGTGCGGTTCGCGCCCACCGGCACGGGGCCAGCGAGCGCGACCCTCGCCGCGATCGCCACGCCCGGCGGCGCGCCCGCGCTAGCGCTCGCGGCGACCGGCGTGTCTCCGGTCGGCAACGCGCCGACCGACATCGTTCTCGCACCAAACACGATCGCGGAGAACTCGCCGAACGGATCGACGGTCGGGACGCTGACCACGGTCGATGCCGATCTCGGCGACACCTTCGTCTACGCCCTGGTCCCGGGTGCGGGCAGCACGGACAACGGCGCGTTCACGCTGAGCGGCGCGGTGGTCTCGACGGTGGGTGTGTTCGACTTCGAGACCAAGAGTGTCTACACGATCCGCGTGCGGACGACCGACGGTGGTGGACAGGTCTTCGAGAAAGCGCTGACGATCAACGTGCGCGATCTCGACGAGGCCCCGGTCGCGGTCGACGACACCGCCACCGTCGTCGAGGATAGTGGCGCGAATGCGATCGACGTCCTCGCGAACGATACGGACGTCGACGGCGGACCCAAGCGCGTCCAGACCGTGACGCAGCCGGCGCATGGTTCTGTCGTCATCACCGGCGGCGGCACGGGCGTGGCATACACGCCGGCCCCCGATAGCAACGGGCCGGATGGGTTCACCTACACGCTCGACGGTGGATCGCTCGCGAGCGTCTCGATCGCCGTCGCGCCGGTGGACGATCTGCCGGTCGCGGTCGCCGACGCGATCGCCATCCCCGAGGACACGGGCACCACGCCGATCGCCGTGCTCGTGAACGACACCGACGTCGACGGCGGCCCGATGCAGATCATCGCCGTCACCCCCGTCGCGCACGGCACGCTCGAGGTCACCGGTGGTGGCACGGGCGTCACGTACACCCCGGACGCAAACACCCATGGCACCGATGCCTTCACGTACACGCTGAACGGCGGCGCGATGGCGACGGTGACGATCACCGTGCTGCCGGTCGACGATCCGCCGGTCGCCATCGCGGACGCGGCCGCTACGCTCGAGGACGCAGGTCCCGCGTTCGTCGACGTGCTCGCGAACGATACCGACATCGACGGCGGCCCGATGACGGTGGTGTCGTTCACGCAGCCCGCGCACGGCACGGTGGCCGCGTTCCAGAACGGCGTCACCTACCAGCCCGCGGCGAACTTCAACGGCAGCGATACGTTCACGTACACGCTCGACGGCGCCTCGACCGCGACCGTCTCGTTCACCGTGATTCCCGTCGACGACTCACCGACGGCGACCAACGATACGGTGACCGTGATCCAGGATAGCGGAGCGAATGCGCTGGCCGTACTCGCGAACGACCTCGACATCGACGCGGGGCCGATCTCGATCGCCTCGGTCACGCAGGGCGCGAATGGCGCGGTCGCGATCGAGTCCGGCAACGGCAGCGTCGCCTACACCCCGAACGCCGGCTACTGCAACCTTCCCGGCACCGTGCCCGATACCTTCACGTACACGCTCGCCCCGGGCGGATCGACGGCCACGGTCACGGTGCGCGTCGCGTGCCTGCCCACGTTCCTTCCTGCGACCGAGACGAGCGTCGGCGTCGATCCTGCCGCGCTCGTGATCGCGGACTTCAATGCCGACGGCAACCTCGACGTCGCGACCGCGAACACGACGACCAACGACGTGTCCGTGCTCCTCGGCCTCGGCACCGGCGGGTTCTTGGCGGCGGTGATCTATCCGGTCGGCACGAACCCGAGCTCGCTCGCCGCCGGCGACTTCTCCGGTGATGGCGTGCCGGATCTCGCGGTCGCCAACACGAGCTCGGGCGACGTCAGCATCCTGACGAACTCCGGCACCGGCACGTTCGGCGCGGCGGCGAGCGTCGCCGTGCAGCTCGCACCGAGCTCCATTGCCGTCGGTGACTTCGACACCGATGGACGGCTCGATCTCGCGGTCACGAACGCGAGCTCGGACACGCTGAGCATCGTGCTCGCCACGGGCAACAGCTCGTTCGGCGTGCCGACCCACCTCCCGACCGGTGCGGCGCCGCGGAGCGTGGCGGTCGCCGACCTCGACAACGACGGGCGCCTCGACGTGGTGGTCGCGAACGCGAGCTCCAGCACGCTGACGGTCCGCCGCGGTCTCGGGACCGGGGCGTTCGCCGCGCCGACCACGCTGGCCGTCGGCTCGGCGCCGCTGGACGTGAAGGTCGGCGACGTCAACGGCGATGGGCGTCGCGATCTCGTGGTCGCGAACTCCGCGGCGAGCAGCGTCAGCGTGCTGCTCGGCACCGGCGGCGGCGGGTTCGCGCCGCACACGACGTTCGCGACGGGCGCGGGCCCGTTGGCGCTGGTGCTCGCGGACTGGAACCGCGACGGCAACCTCGATGTCGCGACCGCGAACGCGAATGATCAGACGGTGACCGTGCTCACCGGCACGGGCTCCGGGGCCTTCGGAAGCCCGGTCACTCTGGTGGTCGGGCCTCAGCCGACGGGACTGGCCGCGGGGGATCTCGACAATGATTCCCGCACCGACCTCGTGCTGGCCGCGAACGGCTCCGATGCGGTCTCTGTGTTTCTGGGCAACTAGCGCCAATCACCCAACGTGCGCCGGCGCTCACCGTGCGTCCGCGCGCGTCGTGGATCGCCAACTAGCCGTGATCTCGCCCAGGAAACCTAGCCTTCCTGGGCACATGGGATGCACTCGACCCACCGGTGAATTCAGCTTCCCGGGACTCCGGCAAGGATCGCGAGGGTGGCGGCTTGCTCGCCGAATCCGATCAGCCCTCGGACCCGCTGGAGATCAGCTACGGGCGAGACATCCTCGTGGTCGACGACAACCAGTCGAACCTGGTCGCGATCGAGGCCGCCCTCGCTCCCATCGGCAGGCAGCTGGTGCTCGCGCGGTCCGGACTCGAGGCGCTCGGCAAGCTGCTCGAACAGGACTTCGCGCTGATCATCCTCGACGTCGCGATGCCCGGCATGGACGGCTTCGAGACGGCCAAGATGGTGCGGTCCCGCGAGCGCAATCGCACCACACCGATCATCTTCGTTACCGGGCTGTCGTGGGAGAACGACGCCGTGATTCGGGGCTACGAGCTCGGAGCATTCGACTTCTTGATGAAGCCGATCCGCCCCGAGGTTCTTCGCGCGAAGGCGACCGTGTTCGTCCAGCTCCAGGAGCGCACGATCGAGCTCAAGGCGAAGGCCGATGAATTGCGCGCGGCACAGGCGCGTGCGCACGAGCGCGAGCTGCTCGCCCAGCGCCGCCGCTTCGATGCCGAGGTCATGGAGCAGCAGATGCGCCAGCTCGCCGAAACGGATCGCCGCAAGGACGAGTTCCTCGCGATCCTCGCCCACGAGCTGCGCAACCCGCTGCAACCCCTGCAGACCGCCGTGGAGGTCCTCGAGCACGATCCCGACAAGCCGGTCCCCGCGCGGATCCGCGCGATCGTGCAGCGTCAGGTCCACCACATCACGCGGCTCGTCGATGACCTCCTCGATATCGCGCGATTCAACGCGGGCAAGCTCGAGCTGCGGCGCGAGCCGGTGTCACTGGCGCAGGTCGTCGACGAGGCGGTCACGCAGTGCCAGAGCGCGATCACCCAGCGCAAGCACACGATCGAGGTCACCGCCGGCGAAGAGCCGGCGATGGTGTACGGCGACCCCGTACGCCTGATCCAGGTGGTGGTGAACCTCATCACGAACGCGGCGAAGTACACCGACCCGGCCGGCAAGCTGCGCGTCAGCTGGGGCGTCCACAAGGGCCGCGGCGTCATCCGCGTCGCCGACAACGGGAAGGGGATCCCGGCGGAGATCCTGCCCCGGGTGTTCGACATGTTCGTGCAGGAGCGCGTGCAGTCCTCGGGGGCCGGTGGCCTCGGGTTGGGCCTCGGCCTCGTCAAGCGCCTGATCGAGCTGCACGGAGGAACCGTGAGCGCGACGAGTGGTGGAGCCGGTCTTGGCAGCACCTTCGAGATCTCCTTGGCGTTGCACGACCCGCAGCCACAGGTCGCGATGCCTCCCACGACGACCGCGCCGCGCAAGGGACCGCTCCGTGCGGTGGTCTGCGATGATGCGCCGGATCTTCGCGAGCTCATCGCGGAACTACTTCGGCTGCGCGGCCACGAGGTCACCATCGTCGAGGACGGGCCCTCGGCGGTGAGCACGATCTGTGCGGACAGACCCGATGTCGCGCTGATCGACATCGGCCTGCCGGACATGGACGGCTACGAGGTCGCACGCAAGATCCGGACGTTCAGCGTCGACTACGTGCCGCGCTTGATCGCCATGACGGGCTACGGCCAGGCCAGCGACCGCGCCTCTGCCTTCGCCGCAGGCTTCGACGAGCACATCACCAAGCCGGCGAGTGCCGAGACGATCCTACGCGCTCTCTACGGGAGCACCGAGGAAGCATGAACACCTTCGACGCGTCCAGCTCTGGCTCCAAGTCCAAACCGAAGCGCACCTCCAACGGCCACGCGAAGGGCAAGGAAGCTTCGTCTGCCGTCGCCCCGGTGTTCGATCATCGTCAGATCCTCACGGCGCTGCGCGCCTTCAAGCGCGGTGACTTCGAGGTCAGGATGCGCGAGGACCTGACGGGTGTCGACGGTCAGATCGCGGAGACGTTCAACGAGCTCGTCGAGATGGTGAAGACCATCCGCGACGAGGCGAGCGATGTCAGCCACGCCGTTGGCAAGGAAGGCCAGGCGGGCAAGCGGATGCGGCGGCTCAACGCGAGCGGTGGCTGGGCGCAGTACATCTCTGCGCTCAACGACGTCGTCACCGACCTCACCGGCCACGCGAACGAGATCGCCCGCGTCGTCACCGCCGTGGCGCGTGGCGACCTCGAGCAGACGATGGAGCTCGACGACGCAGGAGGCGCGGCGCGGCGCGGCGAGTTCCTTCGCCATGCGCGCATCGTCAACGGCATGGTCGCCCGACTCTCGCAGTTCGGCTCCGAGGTGACGCGCGTCGCCCAGGAGGTCGGTGGTGAAGGCAAGCTCGGCGCACAGGCCCGCGTGCAAGGCGTGAGTGGCGTGTGGAAGGACCTCACCGACTCCGTGAACCTCATGGCGTCGAACCTGACGTCACAGGTCCGCGAGATCGCCCGCGTGACCACCGCCGTCGCTCAAGGCGACCTGACCAAGACCATCACCATCGACGTCAAGGGCGAGCTCCTCGAGCTCAAGAACACGATGAACACGATGGTCGAGCAGCTGCGCGCCTTCGCGAACGAGGTGACGCGCGTCTCTCGCGAGGTCGGCTCCGAAGGTCGCCTCGGCGGTCAAGCCACGGTGCGCGGCGTCTCCGGTGTATGGCGCGAGCTCACGGAGTCCGTGAACTCGATGGCGAACAACCTGACCTTCCAGGTCCGCAACATCGCCGAGGTGACCAGCGCGGTCGCCGCCGGTGATCTCGGCAAGAAGATCACCGTCGAGGCGAAGGGGGAGATCCTCTCGCTCAAGAACACGATCAACATCATGGTCGACCAGCTGAGCTCGTTCGCCGCCGAGGTGACGCGCGTGTCCCGCGAGGTCGGCACGGAGGGCGTGCTCGGTGGCCAGGCAGAGGTCGCCGACGTCTCCGGCGTGTGGCGCGAGCTGACCCAGAACGTGAACGGCATGGCGTCGAACCTGACGTCCCAGGTCCGCAACATCGCGGAGGTCGTGACCGCGATCGCCGGCGGCGACCTGTCGAAGAAGATCGGCGTCGACGCGCGCGGCGAGATCCTCGCGCTCAAGAACACCATCAACCCGACCGTCGACAAGCTGAACCGATTCTCCGCCGAGGTGACGCGTGTCGCGCGTCTCGTCGGCACGGAAGGCACGCTCGGCGTGACCGCCGACGTCAAGGACGTCTCCGGCGTGTGGAAGGAGCTGACCGAGAACGTCAACCAGATGGCGAAGAACCTGACCGGTCAGGTGCGCGATATCGCCGAGGTGACCACCGCCGTCGCCAACGGCGACTTGACGCGCAAGATCACCGTCGAAGCGCGCGGCGAGCTGGTGACGCTGAAGAACACCATCAACACGATGGTGGATCAGCTCAACGCGTTCGCCTCCGAGGTCACCCGCGTCGCTCGCGAAGTCGGCACGGAAGGCGTGCTCGGCGGTCAGGCCCAGGTCCGAGATGTCCGCGGCATCTGGAAGGAGCTGACCGACAACGTCAACTCGATGGCCTCCAACCTGACCAACCAGGTCCGCAACGTCGCCGATGTCGCCCGCGCCGTCGCCACGGGTGACCTGTCGCGCAAGATCACGGTCGATGCGCGCGGCGAGGTGCTCGACCTCAAGGCCACGCTCAACACGATGGTCGATCAGCTCAACTCGTTCGCCTCCGAGGTGACCCGCGTGGCCCGCGAGGTCGGCACCGAAGGCCGCCTCGGTGGTCAGGCGTCGGTCGAGGGCGTACGCGGTACGTGGAAGGAGCTCACGGATAACGTCAACGGCATGGCGTCGAACCTGACCAACCAGGTCCGAGACATCGCCGAGGTGACCACGTCGGTCGCCCGTGGTGACCTGACGCGCAAGATCACCGTCGACGCGAAGGGCGAGATCCTCGAGCTCAAGAACACGGTCAACATCATGGTGGACCAGCTGAGCTCGTTCGCCGATCAGGTGACGCGGCTCGCGCGTGACGTCGGCATCGAAGGCCGTCTCGGCGGTCAGGCCGACGTGCGCGGCGTTCTCGGGACGTGGCGCAACCTGACCGACGCCGTGAACTCGATGGCCGCGAACCTGACCGACCAGGTGCGCAACATCGCGAAGGTTGCCACCGCGATCGCCGCCGGCGACCTGCAGCAGAAGATCGTCGTCGACGCGAAGGGTGAGATCCTCGAGCTCAAGAACACCGTCAACACGATGGTCGATCAGCTGTCGGCGTTCGCGGACCAGGTGTCGCGCGTCGCCCGCGAGGTCGGGACGGAAGGCAAGCTCGGTGGCCAGGCCTCGGTCGAAGGCGTCCGCGGCACGTGGAAGGAGCTGACCGATAACGTCAACCAGATGGCGTCGAACCTGACCAACCAGGTCCGCGACATCTCGGCCGTCGCCACCGCGATCGCCCGCGGCGACATGACCCGCAAGATCTCCGTCGAGGTCCGCGGCGAGCTGCTCGATCTGAAGAACGTCATCAACACGATGGTCGATACGCTGAGCTCGTTCGCCGACGAGGTCACGCGTGTCGCCCGCGACGTCGGCGTCGAAGGCAAGCTCGGCGGTCAGGCCGCGGTCCGCGGCGTCGCCGGCACCTGGAAAGAGCTGACGGACAACGTCAACCAGATGGCGTCGAACCTGACCAACCAGGTCCGCGACATCGCCGAGGTGACGACCGCCGTCGCGAAGGGCGACCTGACCCGCAAGATCACGGTCGAAGTCCGCGGCGAGCTGCTGCAGCTGAAGAACACGATCAACACGATGGTCGATCAGCTCGGCTCGTTCGCCTCCGAGGTGACGCGCGTCGCCCGCGAGGTCGGTCTCGATGGCGTTCTGGGTGGTCAGGCCGAGGTTCGCGGCGTCTCGGGCACCTGGCGCGACCTCACCGACAACGTCAACGTCATGGCACGTAACCTCACCGAGCAGGTGCGAGGGATCGCGACGGTCGTCACCGCGGTGGCGAACGGCGACCTCGAGCGCAAGCTGACGCTGACCGCCCGCGGCGAGATCGCGACCTTGGTCGACACGATCAACAACATGATCGACACGCTGTCGACGTTCGCCGAGCAGGTCACGGGTGTAGCCCGCGACGTCGGTGTCGATGGCCGCCTCGGTGGACAGGCCGACGTGCCGGGCGCCGCTGGCGTGTGGCGCGACCTCAC
>JAYVLW010000699.1:0-7883 GCA_043759315.1 Myxococcales bacterium | reverse complement strand
GCCGACGAGTTCCTCGACGGGGTGCTCGCGGGCATCTACAGCCACGCGCGCGCGGCCGACCTCGATGTCGGCAAGCTCGGCGACTACGACGACCTCGAGTAGTACACTCGACGTCCCATGAGGACGCTGATCAAGAACGGCACGGTGGTCACCGCGAGCGATACCTATGCCGCGGACGTCTGGATCGAGAACGGCAAGATCGCGGCGCAGGCCGCGCCGGGCACCATCCCGGGCACCGCCGACGAGACGATCGATGCGAAGGGGCAGTATGTCATCCCCGGCGGCATCGATTGCCACACGCACATGAGCCTGCCGTTCGGCGGGACCACGGCGTCGGATGACTTCGATACCGGCACGTTCGCGGCGGCGCACGGCGGCACCACGACGATCGTCGACTTCGCGATCCAGTCGAAGGGCTCTTCGATGCGCGCGGGCCTCGATGCCTGGCACGCGAAGGCGGAGGGGCAGGCGTCGATCGACTACGGATTCCACATGATCATGACGGAGGCGAACCCCGCCACGCTCGCCGAGATGAGCGACATGATCCGCGAGGGCGTGACGTCGTTCAAGATGTTCATGGCCTACCCGGGGGTGTTTCTCGTCGACGATCAGCAGATCTTCCGCGCGATGCTGCGCGCCGGCGAGCTCGGCGCGCTGATCACCATGCACGCGGAGATCGGGCTGCCGATCGACGTGCTCGTCCAGCGCGCGCTCGCCGAGGGCCACACCGCGCCCGTCTATCACGCGCTGACCCGCCCCGAGGTCGCCGAGGCCACCGGCACCGAGCGCGCGATCGCCCTCGCCGAGATGGCGAAGGTCCCGGTCTACATGGTCCACCTGTCCGCGGAGCGCGCGCTGCGCCGCGTGATGGAGGCGCGCGACCGCGGCCTGCCTGCGTACGCCGAGACCTGCCCGCAGTATCTGTTCTGCTCCGAGGACGATCTGCGCGGCGAGCCGGGCAACGAGTGGAAGGGCGCGGGCTACGTCTGCACGCCGCCGCTGCGCCCCAAGCACCACCACGATCACCTGTGGCGCGGTCTGCGCGACTACGACCTCCAGGTCGTCGCCACCGACCACTGCCCGTTCTGCATGAAGGATCAGAAGGAGCTCGGGAAGAATGACTTCTCGAAGATCCCGAACGGCATGCCGGGCGTCGAGACCCGGCTGCACCTCCTCTACGAGGGCGTGACGCAGGGCAAGATCAGCATGAACCGGTTCGTCGAGATCACGTCGACGGCGCCCGCGAAGCTGTTCGGCATGTACGGCAAGAAGGGCACGCTCGGTGTCGGTGCCGATGCCGACGTGGTCGTGTGGGATCCGAACAAGGCGATGATGCTCGACAAGGCGAACCTCCACATGAACGTGGACTACTCGCCGTTCGAGGGCCACCGCGTGCCGGGCAGCCCGTCGCACGTGCTGTCGCGCGGCGAGCTCGTCGTCAAGCACGACACGTGGGTCGCGAAGCAGCGGAAGGGCCGCGGTCAGTTCGTGCGCCGGGCGACGTTCGGGCTCTGAGCAGCACCGCGGTCCCGCGTCCGGCGTCCGACCGAACCTCGGACGCGTGTCCGGAGCGCGGTCCACGCGCCGATGCAGGCGCGCGAAATCCCTCGTCGCGAGCGCGGCCCGCACGATGCAGTGTCGCCGCGCGCATGGACGGAGGTAGAGTGATGAGCGACTCGATGAACCAACCGGTGACACGCGGCGAGCTACGCGAACAACTCGCGACGAAGGCGGACAAGTCCGATCTGGTCCCGCTCGCGACCAGGGCCGAGCTCGATCTGTGGGGTGGAGCACTCCTCGAGAGGATCAAGGAGGAATCACTGCAGCTTCGGAGGGAGATGGCGACGAAGACGTATGTGACGGAGGCGATCGCTGAGCTCGCGACGAAGCCGTATGTGACGGAGGCGATCGCTGCCGCGGTCACAGAGATCTCCGCCGATCTCGCACGGCATGCGGGCGCGATCATGGAACAGACCCGGTTCCTGGTCGGCGTGTTCGACGAGAACTACCGGGACATCCCGCCGCGCGTCACGAAGCTCGAAGCCCACGCGCACACCCACCCGACGCCGGAGCCGCCCCGGTCGCAGTCACAGAAGCGACCGCGTGCGCGCAAGCGGAGCGCGTAGTCACGGCGTCCGCGCTGCTGTCTGCGGTGTCCGGCTTGCCGCCAGTCTCCGGCTGGTGAACCCCAGGAATTGCAGCAACCTGGCGCCGGTTCCTCCCGGGCATGACGATTGTCTGTCAGGTCTGGGCCCCTTCGGAGCACTGGTCTTCGACATGGGACAGATGACCGACGCCGAGCTGGTCGATGCCAGCCGGAGAGGCGAGCGCGCCGCGTTTGGCGCGCTCGTCGAGCGCTACCAGGGAGTGGTCTGCGCGGTCTCGTACAGTCGAACGGGTGATCGCGCGCTCAGCGAGGACGTCGCACAGGAGACGTTCATCGCGGCGTGGCGCCAGCTCGATCGACTGCGCGAGACCGTGAAGCTCAGGCCCTGGCTGTGCGGCATCGCGCGCAACCTCGCCCGCAAAGCGAGGAAGCGGAGCGATCGCGAGACGGTGTTCGAGGGCGAGCTGGTGGCCATCGATGGCAACCCGTTCGATGCGGCGAGCGATGCGGAGTCCGAGCGCCTGGTGCGCGAGGCGATGTCGCGCGTGCCGGAGACCTACCGCGAGCCGTTGCTCCTCCACTACTCCGAAGGGCTGAGCGTCCGCGAGATCGCGGACACCCTCGAGCTCTCCGAAGCGGCGGTGATGCAGCGGCTGTCGCGCGGGCGCCAGTACCTCGCCGCCGGCGTCACGGATCTCGCCCTACGCGCTCTCCGTGCACAGCGCACGCGCAGAAGCCTCGTCGCGGCCGTGCTCGCAGCCTTGCCGTTGGTCATTCCGTCCCCTGCCGAAGCATCCACAAGCTCGTCTGGAGGACACATGCTCAAGCTCGCTCTCGTCGCCGCCGGCCTCGCCGTCACCGGCACCACCGCAGTGATCGTCAACCATGCTCGGTCGTCGTCGTCGCCCTCGGGCGAGGCCACGATCACCGCCGCGGCGCCGCCGACCACGCCGACCGCCGTACCTTCGACGCCCCCGTGGGGTGCACCGGTCGCGAAGGCCGCGCACGCGCCGCAGCCGCCGGCGCAGCCGTCTCTCGCCGACTCCCACGAGCCGCTGCCGATTCCACCGCCGGTGGATCGCACCACGCTGCGCCGCCTCGGGCTCGATCGCGGGCCGTCGCGGGGGCCCGCCGACGCGCCCGTCACCATCGTGATGTTCACGGATGCGATGTGCTCGTACTGCGGCAACGTGCTCGCGACCATCGACGAGGTGTGGGACGAGTTCCCGGGCCAGCTGCGGCTCGTGGTCAAGCAGTTCCCCGTCCACTCCCAGGCCGTGCTCGCCGCCGAGGCGTCGCTGGCGGCCGCCGCGCAGGACAAGTACTGGCCGTTTCACGAGCAGATGTTCGCGAACCCCGATGACCTCGGGCGCGATGCGTTGATCGAGGACGCGCGGCGGGCGGGGATGGATGTCGCGACGTTCACGACCGCGCTCGATCACCACGACTACGCCGACGATCTCGCCGCCGAGCAAGCGGCCGCGAGGGAGATCGACATCAAGGCCACCCCGTCGTTCCTGATCAACGGCCAGCACTTCATCGGGGCCCGCCCAGCCGCCGACATGCGCGCCGCGATCGTCGCCGCGCTCGCGCCGTAGCGGCTACGCCCGGTCGGGCTGCGTGGGTTTCACGACGAGCTCGAACGCCCGGCCATCCCGGAGCCGGACAGCGGCGAAGTGGCGCACATCTCGTGTCGCCAACCTTCGGACGCCCAGCTCGTCGGCGAGCGCGACGATCGAAGCATCGACAAGTCCAAGGCCGAGATCTGCGTACGCCCCGTCGATCGCCATCGCTCGCGCCAGGTGGGCGAGGCTCGGTGGAGCGTACGTGAACGCGCCGGTCTCGAGATCCGCCATGAACGCGGCCATGGCGCGCCGTTCGTCGCGGAGAAAGTAGTCGACCTCGGCCAGGACCAGGCCGGGGACGTAGCGTGTACGTGCCCGATCGATCACTGTGCGGAACGCCCGATGGTCTGCGGCGCCCTTCACGAGGTAGTCGAGCAGAGCCCCGGTATCGCAGATCACCGCCGCGGTGCTACCGGCGGCCACCGAACATCTCGCCTTCATTGCCGCGGTGGGCGAGCCTGCGCACAACTCCCGCGCTACGCGGCTTCGGGTGTGCGCGATACTGCTCGAGCACGAGCACGAGCTGCTGGCGAATGAACTCCGATCGGGAGACGCCTCGGTCGCGTGCTGCGAGGGTCAAGAGTCGATCATCGTCAAGAGAGAGAGCGATCGTGGTCGCCTTCTTGTGCGCGAGTGCCATGTAAGTAACGTTACTCGCGCAGGGCCGGTCCGTCAATCCAGCTGTCCGGGACCCGGACGGGATCGCGACCGCGCGCGGGAGAGCTCGATGTCGGTCCCCGGGCGTAGACTGCGGCGGTGGAGCTGGTGATCGCCGAGAAGCCATCGGTCGCGCGCGATCTGGCGCGCGTGCTCGGCGTGCCGACGAGCGGCAGCCGCCATGCGTTCGAGGGCACGCGGTACGTGATCACCTGGTGCATCGGTCACCTCGTCGAGCTCGAAGAACCGGCCGCGTACAACCCCGCGTGGAAGGCCTGGCGCCTCGATCGGCTGCCGATGCTGCCGGAGACGTTCAAGTTGCGCGGCTCGGCGCACGCGCTCCCGCAGCTCAAGGTGGTCACCGGCCTGCTGCGCGACCGGTTCGAGACCGTGATCAACGCCTGCGATGCGGGGCGCGAGGGAGAGCTGATCTTTCGCTACGTCTATCAGCACGCCCACAGCCGCCTCCCCGTGCGGCGGCTGTGGATCTCGTCGCTGACCGATGAGGCGATCCGGCGCGGGTTCGCGGCGCTGAAGCCGGGCCGGGACTACGAGGCGCTCGCCGACGCGGCGCGCTCGCGATCCGAGGCGGACTGGCTGGTCGGGATGAACGCGACGCGGGCGATCACGGCACGCGGGCGCGAGGCGGGCCACGATGCGCTGTACTCGATCGGTCGCGTGCAGACGCCCACCCTCGCGATGATCGTCGAGCGCGAGCGGCAGATCCGCGCGTTCGTGCCGCGCGACTACTGGGAGGTCACGGCGGCGCTGCGCACCGAGGCGGGCGGGGCGTTCACGGCGCGCTGGCGCCACGCCAGGGCCACGCGGCTCGGCGCCGCCGTCCTCGCGGACGAGATCGTCGGGCGCGATACGGCGGCGGAGCCACCGATCGTCGAGAGCGTGCGGTCGCGGACCGTCAAGGAGCCGCCGCCGCAGCTGTTCGATCTGACCACCCTGCAGCGCACGGCAAACCGGCGATTCGGGTTCTCGGCGCAGCGCACGCTCGAGCTGGCGCAGGCACTGTACGAGCGGCACAAGGTGATCACGTATCCGCGCACGGACTCGCGGCACCTGTCCGCGGACGTCGCCGCGGAGCTCGTGCCCGCGTTCACGGCGCTCGCCGAGGTGCCGGCGTACACGGCGTTCGCGCAGCAGCTCCTCGCGCACCCGCCCCGGCCCACCCGCCGCATCGTCGACGACACCAAGGTCTCCGATCACCACGCGATCATCCCCACGGGGAACCGCCCCGGCTCGCTCGATCGCGACGAGGCGCGGCTGTTCGATCTGATCGCCCGTCGGTTCCTCGGTGCGTTCTTCCCCGATGCGGAGATCGCGGTCACCGAGGCGTGGATCCGCGTCGGTCCCGCGCTCGGTGCCGTCCCCGCGGGGACTTCCGACAAGGACCTCATCCTCGACGCGCTGCCTGCGATGCCGGATCGCTACCTGGCGCGCGGCCGGGTGCGGCTCGTCGCCGGCTGGCAGGACGTCGCGGGGATCTCCGCCGAGGGACCGCGCAGGGCCTCCGGCGCGGGCGACGCGGCCGACGAGGACGACGAGCGCGAGCCCACCGCGATGCTGCCGCCGCTCGTGGAAGGTGAGCGGCTCGCCGGCGCGTTCGCGAGCGTCGCGAAGCAGACCACGCCGCCACCGCGGTTCACCGAGGCCACGCTCCTCGGCGCGATGGAGTCCGCCGGCAAGACGATCGACGACGAGGCGCTCCGCGCGGCGATGCGCGACACCGGCCTCGGCACGCCGGCCACCCGCGCCTCGATCATCGAGACCCTGATCCGCCGCACGTACATCGAGCGCGAGCAGAAGTGGCTCGTGCCCACCCCGACCGGCATCGGCCTGATCGGCGCGATTCCGGTGCCCAGCCTCGCGTCGCCCGAACTCACCGGCGGGTGGGAGGCGCGGCTCGCCGCGATCGCGCGCGGCGCCGACACGCGCGTCGCGTTCATGGCCGACATCGCGCGCTACGTCACCGAGATCGTCGACGCGATCCGCGGTGCCAGCGCGCCCACGTCGCCGCCGTCGGGGAGCGCGCCGCCAAGCCGGGGGCCTGCGAAGGACGACCGGGCGCCGCGCACCATCGCGCGCGCCCCTGGCGGGACCGCGCCGCCGAACCGCGCGTGGTCCGAGTCACCCGCGCCGAGCAGCGGGACCCCGCCGCCGAACCGCGCGTGGTCGCTCGGAGCAGCGTTGCCGAACGGCCATGATCCGTTTCGTGTGGTCGAGCTGCCGTCACCGGGCGCCGCGACGCCGAGCGTACGTGGCGGCGAGAGTGGGCCGGGCACCAAGGCTCACCGCGATCCGGCCCGCACTGCAGGCTGGGCGAGCCTGCACGCCGCGAAGCCGAAGCCGCCGAAGAAGCCGCGCACGGTGGCGCCGAAGATGGCGAAGGGCGAGTCGCCCACGACCGAGACGCTTGTCTGTCCGCGGTGCTCGCGCGGCACGCTGATCACCGGGGGCAAAGGGTGGGGCTGCTCGCGGTGGAGCGAGGGCTGTGGCTTCGTGATCTGGTTCGAGACCGCGGGCCGCAAGCTCACAGCCACGCAGCTGCGCGATCTGGTGACCAGGGGAAAGACCCGCAAGGCCGAGTTCGCCGGCGGCGTGGGTTGGCTCGTGCTCGACGCGGGCATCGTCGGCGGCGTGCGGTTCGATCGGAGCTGAGAATCCTTGTCCTGCGTACAGAACGAAACGAACAAGTACGACGCAAACAGCGAGCCCTAGATGAGCACACATTGCAGAAGGCCAAAGGGAAGGCGTAGTTGAAGATGTTTCGGCACCAGGTTGCGAGTTCTTCGCGTCCACGAACGCCGAGGCGTGGAGATGCGTCGTCCGATGCAACGCGGTCGATCGCCGCGAAGCTCGGCTCGTCCCTGGAGTCGGGCGTCGTGGCTCGTCGACTTGCCATGACCAGCCGGGCAGCGTCGCAACTACCTGCAACTCCCGGATCCCCGTGTTGGAACCTCTGGCACGCGCTCTGCCTTAGCAACGGGGATGTCCCCCACGAGATGCTGGTGCGTCACCCCGATCCTCGCGCTCGCCGTCGCCGCCGGCTGTACGCAGGCCGCGCCGGTGACGGTCGATCCGGCCGAAGGAGACGGGGGAGGCAGTGGCAGTGGCAGCGGCAGCGGCAGTGGCAGCGGGGTTCAGGCGATCCCCGACGTGCGCTGCGTCGGCACCCCGGACGCGGGCCCTGCCGGGGCGTTCCACCACGTCACCAGTGACGTGATCGCGGCGCTCGGCTCCCCCAAGCACCGGGGCATCGATCTGATCGCGGCGGCGAGCGCTTCCACGCAGATGATCGAGGGCAACGTCTCGTACACGATCGCCGACAAGGCTCTCGAGGACGAGGACGTCGACGTGTTCGTGTGCCGCCAGAGCGCGTGGCAGAAGCTCGCCACCGTCCGCACCGACACGGAGGGGCACTTCGCGATCGCGCTCCGGAGCTCCGACCGGCTGCCGATCGGCATGCGCGACATGTACCTCTC
>JAYVLW010000698.1:0-2559 GCA_043759315.1 Myxococcales bacterium | reverse complement strand
AGCGAGGGTGCCCGTCGTACAGGAGATCTCGCTGCACCGGTTCACCGGTGAGCGCGAGCGACAGCGCGCGCGTGGTCGGCACGCCGAGGTGAAACATCGCTTCGCTGCACACGAGCTCGCGGAGCGACGACCGCAGCACCGCTCGGCCATCCGCGCGGCGCGAGTAGGGCGTCGGCCCCGCACCCTTGAGCTGGAGCTCCCAGGGCTCGCCGTTGGCGCCAGCGACCTCACCGAGCGTGATCGCGCGCCCGTCGCCGAGCTGGCCCGCCCAGCTGCCGAACTGATGACCGCCGTAGCACGCGGCGTACGGCGCCATGCCAGGGACGACGCGGTTTCCCGCCAGCACCTCGGCCAGCTCCTGGGTGGGCGTGGGATCGAGGCCGACGAGCGCGGCGACCTCCGGAATCAGTGCGAGCAGCTCCGGCTTCGCCACCTGCGTCGGCAGGGCGCGCGAGTAGCACGCGCGCAGCACCTGCCGGAGCGAGTTATCGCTGCGCGGATCTGCGGGGAGCCGGCGCACGAAGTGATCCGTATACGCGAGCTTCGAGATGTCGGACACGCTCGCAGCGTAGCGAGATCCGTCGCAGGTGGCGAGCGGGCGTCCCCCGCGAAGCGCTACCAGCCCTTCTTGCCCCGCCGGCCGCCGCCGCCGCCGGCAACGCCGGTCGAGACATTGATGACCGGTGGCGCGGCCGCCGCAGGCGCGGCAATCGCGCCGCCGCCGCCACCGCCGCCGCCGCCCATCATCATCATCATCATCATGAGCTGCATGGTGTCGCCGCCGCTGTTGGTGTTCTTCGCCGCGGCGAGGTCTTTGATCGAGCTGCCGATCTGCGTGAGCATCGCGGTCAACTCGGCGTCTCCGCCGCTCGAGCGGCCGCTGACGCGGCTCGCACCGCCGGCCACGGTGGCCAGCTGCTCGGTCTCGACGCTTACAAAGGTCTCGGTGGTCTCGGTCTTCGGGGTGGACATGGGGGGCTCCTTGGTGTGAGCAGACCTAGAGCACCCGATGTGCCATCGCCCCGATCGGGGCCAAGTGGCTGATCGATCAGCCACCGCCGCGCGTCACCCCTGGGTGGCGTCGCCGGGAGCCGTAACCCCTGGGAGGCGGGATCGCGCCAAGGCTCGACCCTCAACGCGAGACAAAGGTCGCTGGGGCGAGGCTCGACAGGACCGCGCGCGGCGGCTGGACGAGCAGGCGATCCCGGGCCGCCGCATCGATCGGCTCGACCGGTCCCGGTTCCGGGTCGGCGCGCCGGAAGGCAGCCTCGACCGTGGTCGCGACCTCGCCGAGGATCGCGTCGAGCCTCGCGTAGCTCGCGAGCGCGCGGGCGGCGAGCGCGGCGGCATCGGGCGCGAGCGAGTGGAGCTTGGCGAGCTCGGCCGTGGTACCCGGCGCCGGCTCGGCGGTTCCGAGCGCGAGGCCGATCGCGAGGACGGCGGCCTGAAGCGATCGGTCACTCCCGTCGGGAGCCATCGGCACGACGAGCGCGGCGAGGCGACCTATCCACTGCGCGCGGCTCGCGGGGGGAACCGCCGCGTGATCCGGCGGGCCGACCCCGAAGAAGTCCGGCGGCTCGCACGGCCCCTCGAGCAGCGCGACGAGGTCCGCGCGCGGACCGAGCGCCGAGATCAGGTCCGCATAGAGAAACCGCCGCGCGAGGTAGTGGATCCACAGCACCAGCTTGAGGTTCGTGTAGTGCGCGCCGAACAGCAGCACGCGGGCGCGCTCCGCGACGAGGCGTTGGATCGCTTGGCTGGTGGTCTCGGGCGTGCCCGCGACGAGCACCTCGAACAACCGGATCATCATCTTCTCCGGCCCCGAGCACACCTCGGTCTCGCCGATCAGCGTGCCGTTGGCTTCCGTAGACTCGTAGATCACCTGCGGCGTCAGCTCGACCGGCGTCCACGCTCCCGCGAGCAGATCGACGAGGAGCCGCTGAGCCCACAACCCGACGCCGAGCGTGACCTTCGCGAGTGCGGCGGCGTACGCGGGCGGGCGCTCGCCGCGGAGGATGTGGAACCACGGCAACGCAGAGCCCAGCTGACCCACGCGCCACAGATCCATCAGCTCGGGCGCTCCAGACAGCGCGGCGCCGCGTTGCTCCACGTACGCGACGCGCATCACGGCGAGCGACGCGAGGATGTCGTCCCAGTGCGCCGACATCTGCCGCAGCGCCGACACGTTCATCGGCAACGCGTGCTGGTGTCGCGAACCGGCGTACGGGCAGGCCTTGTACTCGATCTCACCAGGATGGATGTGCTCGACCGGTGTGCGGCCCTCGCGGATCAGGCGATCTTCGTCGTCACGGTGGAACTGCTCCTCGATCATCCGCAGGATGCGCAGCGTCACGGTAGCGACCCTTGCGCGCCCCACCGCCCAGCGCGCGCGACGGGGACCTCGACCATGGTGCCGAATGTATCGGACGGGGCCCACTCGGGGCATGCCTGGCGCAAGGTCTCGAAGCGTGACGCCATCCACGGTCATCGTACCTGGGACGATGCTCGTCCGACAAATCGCGATCGCGAGTGGCATACTCGCACCATGCGTTCGCTCCC
>JAYVLW010000697.1:0-4791 GCA_043759315.1 Myxococcales bacterium | reverse complement strand
GCGTAGCGAACGCCCATCGTGGTGGTCACACCGACGACCCGGTGGCGCGACTTCGAGCTCGCGGACGCCTCCACGCCGAGCTGCGCAACCTCGCCCTGGCGCAAGGCGAGCCCGGGCTGCTGCTCCAGGCGGCCGCGCATCTCGTCCCGGTAGCGGCGCTTGTCGGCCTGGGCGCGCGTCGAGCGCACCGCCGGTCCCTTCGACGCGTTCAGCCGGCGGAACTGGATCCCCGTCGCATCGATCACCTGGGCCATCGCGCCGCCGAGCGCATCGATCTCCTTGACCAGGTGGCCCTTCGCGACGCCGCCGATCGCCGGGTTGCACGACATCTGCGCGACCATCTCGAGGCTGCCCGTCAGCACGAGCACGCGCGCGCCCAGCCGCGCCGCCGCGAGGGATGCCTCGCAGCCGGCGTGACCTGCACCGACGACGATCACGTCGTAGGCGTCTGGATAGTCGTACGGGGTCACGGGGCGGGAGTACTAGCATCCGGCGCGGCAGCTGGCTCGCCGCCGGCCTCGCCGCCCTCGGGCCCCTTGCGACCGCCGCCCTCGCCGCACGTACCGTCGCCGTGCGGCTTCCACGGCGCGAACTTGTAGATATCCAGCGTGGCCCACACGACGAGCTCGCTCGGGTGCGTGCCATCGGGCGCCTTGCCGTGATCCCAGCCGATGTGGGTGACGCGGGTCGAGCCGCAGGCGTCGTGGAGGCCGCGCTTGACCTGGCCATAGGTCGCCTTCAGCGCGTCGAGCTCCTCGAACGAGCACACGCCGGGGTTGCCGCACTCGAAGCGGAACGTGTCGTAGACGCTCTTCGTCTTGGTGCCGATCTCGTGCACGTCGACCTGCGCCGACACGCCGTCCTTGTTCGAGGCGCGGAGCGTCATCTTGTGCTCGCCGGGGGCGAGGTCGACGTAGAAGCAGACCTCGGGCTTCTCGACCGTCTTGTACAGCACCGTGTCACCGGGCAGCGACAGCCACAGCTGCTGCGCCGACGACAGCCGGATCTCGAACCGCTTGCGCGTGCCATCCGGAACCCCCGGATCGTGCTGCGCGTCGGCGCACGTGCAGTGGTCGTACTCGCAGAGCGGCCCGGCGAGCGTCCCGGTCGTGCGCGCGGGAGGCACCGGCCCGATCGAGACCTGGTGGCCGCCGCCGGAGCACGCGGCGAGGGCGGAGACGGCGAGGAGCGAGCGCATGCCGCGTTGTACCCCATGGGCCCGGGCTCAGGGTCCTCCCGACAGTCGCCCTATTGGGTTCGAAGCTTCGACAGGAACAGCGTCTTGACCGTGCCGAAGATCGACGAGCGCCCGCGGTCGGCGGGAACGTAGCCGTAGGTCTCGCTCAGGAGATCGAACAGCTCGGGCGCGCGGTCTCGGAGCGAGCTCGCGCGGGAGAAGTAGTGCTCGGTGCAGACCGCAAAGAACTCCATGCGGTTCTCGAGCCCGTAGGGATCGATGGTCGCGAGGTTGCCGGCGACCGCCTGGTCGTACGCGGCTGCCCAGCGCGGGCGGAGCTCGGCGCCCGAACGACTCGTGAGAACAGCGGGGGTCGTACACCCGTCGAACCCGCCATCCTCGAAGTCGAGGACGTGGGCCAGCTCGTGAATCAGCAGGTTCTCGTGGGCGCTCTGACGACCGACGATCTGCGAGAACCAGCTGATGTGGATGGTGCCTTCATTCTCGGCGCCGACCAGGTCGCCCGCCGCGACGATCTGATGGGCGAGATCCTCGATCCCCGCTGCGACCAACTCCAGGTTGCTCAGCACCGTGAGCCCGGTAGCGCCCTCGGTCGCGGTCAGCGCGCGCGCCGCGGCGAGCATCACCGGCAGGTGCTCCGTCTCGAACGTCGCGAGGAATGCGGCGAGGTTCCCGCCGTCGGCCGCACGGGGCCCGGACTGCAGGCGCCGGGTCCAGTACCGGAGGCGCTTCTCCACCGACTTCGCGCTCCTCGCGAGCCGGGCGGTGTCGCCGCGTCGGCCCCCGCCGATCGCCGTGATCGGTTCGAGGGCTTTCCACAGCGTCTCGATCATCTTCAAGCGACCGATGAGGTGGTTGCGGCCGCGCAAGCGTGCGACCCCGGCTTCCCGCTTGTTCTCCACCAGCGTGCCGGCGTCGGAGTACACGACCACGGAGCGGAGGAGATCGAGGGTCGTGCGCGGTCGCGCGAACAACACCTTCGCGATCTCGAGCGAGATGTAGAGGCGGTGCGCTGCCGGCATCGCTCGGCCCTCGCTCGTGATGATCGGGATCCGCCGCTCGATCGCGACAGCATGCTCGTGCAATAGCGCCTGCTCGACAGCGGCGAAGCTGCGATAGACCACGTCGCGCTCGAGGAACGACCTGAACCATCGGAGCTCGGCGACCGTGGGAGGGTGCTGGCTGTCCGGCAGCGCCGACAACCAGCAGTGTTCGAACAGGTTGGGTGCCGCCGCCCGGTTCCTCAGCTCCTCGATGTAGGTAACGGGCATCACGCGCGGCGACGCTGCACGGCCTGCGCGACCAGCGGACATCGATCGAACTTCGATGGGTCGGGCAACCTGGCGGCTGGCGCCACGGTGCGATGTTACGCCAACGATGGCGCCCGATCCAGGCTCCGGTACTCGGCGTCGGCGAGCCGGAGCTCCGGTGTCAGCCGACGCTCGGGAGCTTCACGACGCCAAGCCAGAACCGCTCGATGGCCCTGACGACCCCCAAGAACTCCTCCAGGTCCACGGGCTTTGTCAGGTAGCAATTTGCGTGGAGGCGATAGGTATCGGCAACGTCGATCGCGGCCTCCGACGATGTCAGCACCACCACCGGGATCCTCTGCAGAGCCTCGGTGGTCTTGATCTCGGCGAGCACCTCGCGCCCGGACTTCCTGGGGAGGTTGAGATCGAGAAGGATGAGATCGGGCGGTGGATCCTCGCGCAGACAACGCATCGCTTCCACACCGTCCACGGCCAAGGCGATCGTGGTCTTCTGCTCGGACTCCGCGATGACCTCTCGAATCAGGTCGGCGTCACCGGGGTTGTCCTCGACGAGGAGGATCCTGAACGGCCGGGTGCGCGGCTCCCTCATCGGACCTCGGTGATCGCCGGGAGCCTGAAGCAGAACGAGGTTCCGTCACCCGGCTTGGACTCGATCCAGATCCTTCCACCGTGACGCTCCACCACCTTCTTGCAGATCGAGAGACCGATGCCGGTCCCCGGGAATTCCGTGCGGGTGTGCAGTCGCTGAAAGATCACGAAGGTGCGGTCGAAGAACTGGGGCTCGATGCCGATCCCGTTGTCCTTCACGGACAGGACCCAGGAATCACCCTGCCGGGTCGCCGCGACATGGATGCGAGGGGTGACGTCCGGACGGTGAAACTTGTTCGCGTTTGCGACGAGGTTCTGGAACACCTGTGTGAGCTGGGTCGGATCCCCGGTGATCGTCGGCAGCCGTTCGCGCGTGATGAGAGCGCCGGTCTCGATCAGGGCTTCGCTCAGGTTCATCAGCGCCACGTCGAGAGTGTCGTTGAGGTCGACGCGGGTGGTGGCGTTGTCGCCGGCACCGACGCGGGAGTATGCGAGCAGGCCGCCGATCAGCGCCTGCATGCGCTTGGCGCCCTCGACGGCGTACGCGATGTACTTGTCGGCCTTCTCGTCGACGATGGAGCCCTTGAAGCGCTTCTCGAACAGCTGCACGTACGTGGAGACCATGCGCAGCGGCTCCTGGAGGTCGTGCGAGGCCACGTATGCGAACTGCTCCAGCTCCGCGTTGGAGCGCCCGAGCTCGATCGTCTTGGTCCGCAGCTCATCCTCGGCATGCGTCCGATCTGCGACCTCCCGCAGCAACTCCTGGTTGGCCCGCTCGACCTTCTGCTTCTCGTCGTCGAAGTCGTCGAGGATGTTCATCACCGCGCGCTCGGTGGACTGCAGGCGGTGCTGTTCCGCGGCGAAGTCGTCGAGGATGTTCAAGACGGCGCGCTGGGTCTCCGCGAACCGCTCCTTCTCGCTACCAAAGTCCTCCAGGATGTTGAGGATGGCGCGGACGTAGTCCGAGTCCACCTTCGTGACGTCCGTGGTCACCGCGCGGGCGGCGTCCGCACTCAGGGCAGCTCCGCCGGGATCAGCCGCTTGAGCTCGAGAATCTCCCGCTTCAGGTCGATCATCTTCAGCTCTCGCCCGATCGTCAGCTTCTGGAACCGCTCCAGCTCGGCGAGTCGCTCGAGCTCCGTCGTGCGTTGGTCGGCGACTTCCGCCTCGGCCTTCTTGCGCGCGGTGTTGTCGGTGCCGATCAACAGATAGCCGATGATCGCGTCTTGACCGTCGCGCAAGGCGGTGACCGACACCACCGCGGGGAACCGGCTCCCATCCTTGCGGAAGTAGGTCAGCTCGTAGATGTCCTCGATCCCGCGCGAAGCCTTGAACACGAGCGCTTCGAAGCCTGGCGTGATCGGCGTGCCGAGCTCGATGCTCAGCGCCTTGGCGCGCGCGATCACTTCCTGCGGGTCAGAGATGTCAGCCGGCGTGTTCTTGTTCATCACCTCGGCGGCCGTATAGCCAAGCATCCGCTCCGCGCCGACGTTGAAGATCTGAATGACGCCCTTGGCATCGGTGGCGATACTCGAGAAGTTGGCGCTGTTGAAGATCGCGCTCTGTAGCGCGCCCGCTTTGAGGAGCGCCTCCTCCGCCTGCTTGCGCGCCGTGTTGTCGGTGCCGATCAACAGATAGCCGATGATCGCAGCCTGCGCGTCCCGCAGTGCCGTGACCGAGACCACCGCGGGAAACCGGCTCCCATCCTTGCGGATATACGTCAGCTCGTAGATG
>JAYVLW010000696.1:0-5380 GCA_043759315.1 Myxococcales bacterium | reverse complement strand
GGCGGGCCGGAGTCCCAGTCCTTGTTCTTGTGCTGCTTGTAGGCGCTCCAGATCAGCCAACCGACGACGATCGCGAGGATCGGGATGCCGATCTGCGGGACGTAGATCAGCAGGCGGATCAGGTGGAAGATCAGCTCGAACGCGACGCCAGCGCCGCCTCCTCCTCCGCTGCCTCCTCCGCTACTACCGCCGCTCGAGTGGCCGCCACCGCCGGAGAAGCTGTCGCCGCCGCCGGGACGTGCGAGGGCGAGCCCAGCGAGCGCGGCCAGCGCGAGCCCGACGAGGACGAGCGTGCGCGTGGCGCGCTTCACGTGTGCCCCATGTCATCGTGGATGGCGTCGGGGAGCTCGTTGACGTCCTCGGCCCGCCGCGGCATCACCACGCCGAGCCGCGTCTTGTAGCTCTCGAGCGCTCGAGCCACCGCCACGCCGCCGCTCGGCATCGCCGCGTTGATGTCGCGCTCGGCCGCCTCGACGGCTTCGGGCGTGAACGCGTTGAGCACGCCGCTATCGGCGACGACGGCGACCTGCTGTTCGAGCCAGGACACGTAGAGGAGGACCCCGCTGCGGTCCATCGTGTTGTGCACGCCGCGCTCCACAAACGCGGCGCGCGCGGCCTTCTGGACCTCGCGCCGGCGCACCGACGGGGGCGTCAGCAGGCGCTTGATGCCTGGCAACAGCTCGACCGCGGCCGCTGCGAGAGCACCGACGAGGAACGGATCGACGAGGATCGCGATCAGGCCGAACGCCTGATCGAGGAACAGCATCGCCGCGAGGGCCGAGAACGCGACGAGGATTCCGGCGACCAGGTTCGCGTGGAAGTAGCCGTTCGAGCGCCGCCGCACGGCAACGACGATCTCCACCGACGACGCGTTCTCGATGGCTTCGATCGCCTGCTTGAACGCGGCTCGTGCCTCGTCGTCGAGGAAGCGGGCACCCACGGCGCTGGTATACCACGTCAGCGGTAGGGAACTGGCCGAGCGGGGAGCACGGACGCCGCGCGGCGATCGATCTTGCCGCCGGGGAGCTGGGGGAGGCTCGCGACGATCGCGAGCTTGCGAGGGCGCGCGTGCGGCGGCAGCTCGGCGTGCCAGCGCGCTGATGCCGTCTCGAGATCGAACCGGCCATCGACGGCGATCGCGGCGCCGACGATCTGGCCCCAGCGATCGTCTGCCATGCCGAACGCGCACGCGGCGCGCACGCCAGGAGTCGCGGCGAGCACGACCTCGACCTGCAGGGGGTGCACGTTCTCGCCGCCGGAGACGATGACGTCGTCGACGCGTCCGACCACCTGGAGCACGCCGTCTTCGAGAAACCCGAGGTCCGCGGTGACGAACTCGGGCGCGATCGGCGCGCCGTCGAGGTAGCAGGTCGCGAGCATGTCCCCGGCAACCGAGATCTGCGCGGGCACCTCGCGCGTGCCCGCGACGAGCGCCACACCGGGGAGTGCCACGAGCGGCGCCCGCGGATCGCCGGCGCGGGCGAGCGGCGCGGTCGCGACCTGACCGAACGTTTCGGTCATGCCGTACGTCACGAGCACGGGCACGCCGCGTGCCGCGGCCTCGGAGAGCAACGCGGGCGGCGCGGCGGCACCACCGAGGAGCACCGCGCGCAGGCCTGGCGGCGAGCGCCAGGCAGGATCGGCGAGGAGCTGCACGAGCTGCGCGGGCACCATCGACGCGAGCGTGCACCGCGCGAGTGCCGTCGCGAGATCCGCGTCGCGTTCGAGGAGCTCGATCGGTACGCCAGCCGCGGCGCAGCGCGCGACGACCGCGAGCCCGCCGGCGTGCGCCGTCGACAGCGCGAGCAGCCAGCGGTCGCCGTCGCGCCAGCCGAGGTTCGCCGCGCTCGCCGCGCATGCCGCGTCGACCGCCCGTCGCGAGATCACCACGCCTCGCGCGGTGCCGGTCGAGCCGGACGTGAACAGGATCGCGGCCGTGTCCTCGGGGAGCGGCGCCGCGTCGACGAGCGCGCGCTGTCGGGCGTGCTCGGCCGGCGCGGCCTTCGCATGGAGCACCGCGATCGGCGTGCGGGTCGCGAGCGCCTCGCGAAGCTCGGCGATCGTGGCGGGCTCGGGGGTGGCGACCAGGATCCGCGGAGTCCTGGGCTCGATCAGATCGTCGAGGGTCGGGGTCCACGCGGCCGCGACCAGCGCGGTGGCGCGAAGCTGCGGTGGTTGCACCGACCAGCGCACGAGCGCGGCGTGGGGCGCCAGGCCGGCCGTGCCCCCACCGATCGCCAGCGCGAGCTCGGCGCACGCGGCGGTGCCGATCGGGCCCTCGAGGCAGTGCGTGATCACCACGGCCTTGCCGGCGAGCCGCGCGAGGAGACCGAGCGCGAGCGATGGAGCGAAGCCACCCAGCAGCGTGGGCTTGATGATGACCGCGCCGAGACCAGGTGCGGCGAGCGCGGCGTCGAGGAGTGTCGGGGAGAGCATCGGCAGGCTCTCGTCGAGCGCGATCGGGCAGGCCAGGGGCTCGTCGAGCAGCATGTGCGCATCGACGCACGGTTCTTCGATGAACTCGATCGGGAGCTCCGCGAGCGCGAACAAGCGTTCGCGCACGCGGGCGCGTGGCCAGCTCCGGTTCGCGTCGAGGCGCAGCCGGATGCCGGGCGCAGCGGCGGAGATGGCGATCACGCGATCGAGGTCGCCTTCGCGATCGACCTTGATCTTCAACGTCCGCGCGCCGGCGGCGACCGCCGTGCGAGCATCTTCGGGGGTGTCGACGACGACGGCCACGGGCAACGCGCGCGCGGGCGGATCCGAGAGCAGCTCGGCGATCGTGCAGCAGCGCCGCGAGGCGAGCGCGGACAGCAGCGCGGTCTCGATCGCGAAGCGCGCGGACGGCAGGTCGGTCAGCTCGCCGGCGAACCGCGTGATCGCGTCGAACGTGGGCTCGAGCACGAACGGTGCCCGGGCGGCGAGCGCCGCGATCCCCGCGATGGCCCCCGCGAGCGTGTCGCTCGACGTGCCGGGCAGGGGGGCTGCCTCGCCGACACCGACATGGCCATCGGCCGTCGCGACCTCGACGAGGACCGCCGCGCGCTCGCTGCGGCCGCGCGCGGCAGCGGTGCCGGCGATCCGCCAGCGCACGGTGCGGGTACGCACGGCCGAGATGTGGAGGTCAGCCGAGGGCAAGGCCGGTGGCGAACAGGATGCCATGCGCCATGAGCAGCTGCGCGGTCGCTGCGAGACAAGCGTTGTGCTCGGGTCCGGAAGCGGCGCGCAGCAGGGCGCGCAGGCGAGCGACGCCGAGGGGCGCCGTGACGAGCGGCAGCGCCGCCCAGGGGTGGCCGTTGATCGCCAGCGCGATCGGGATGGCGTACGCGACGGCGATCAGGGCCGTGTACTCGACGAGCGCTGCCGGACGGCCGAACCGCACCGCGAGCGTGCGCTTGCCGGCCCGCGCATCGGTGGCGCGATCGCGGACGTTGTTGACGACGAGGATCGCGGTCGCGAGCGCACCGACCGGCACGGCCGCCCACCACGCGAGCGCCGGCACCCAGCCGAGCTGGACGTAGGCCGTGCCGCAGACCGCGACGAAGCCGAAGAACGCGAGCACGAACACGTCGCCGAGCCCGTGGTAGCCGAGCGGCCACGGGCCACCGGTGTACGCGATGCCCGCGGCGATCGAGGCGATCCCGATCGCGACGATCGGCCAGCCTGCAACGGACACGAGGTAGACGCCGAACGCCGCGGCGACCACGAACGCCACGATCATCGCGCGCTTCATCGCCGTGGCGGTGATCAGGCCGGCGCTGACGGCGCGCAGCGGGCCGATCCGCTCCGGCGTGTCGGCGCCCTTCTCGGCGTCGAACACGTCGTTGGCGAAGTTGGTGGCGATCTGGATCGCGATCGAGCCGGCCAGGGCGGCGAGCGCCGGGCCCCACGCGACCTGGCCGCACACGCGCGCGCACGCCGTTCCCACGGCGACGGGGACGATCGCCGCGGGCAGCGTGCGGAGGCGGGCCGCCCCGATCCAGGTCGAGATGGTCATGGATACCGTGGGAACTTGCCGAAGTCGGGCGGGCGCTTCTCGAGGAACGCCTCCTTGCCTTCACGCCCCTCATCGGTCGTGTAGTACATGAGGGTCGCCGAGCCGGCGAACGCCATCATGCCTGCCTGGCCGTCGCAGTCCGCATTCATCGCCATCTTGAGGAAGCGGAGCGCGGTCGGTGAGTGCTGGAGCATCTCGCGGCACCACTGCAGCGTGGTCGCCTCGAGCTCCGCGAGCGGCACCACCGTGTTGACCAGGCCCATGTCGAGGGCCTCCTTCGCGTCGTATTGACGGCACAGGAACCAGATCTCGCGCGCCTTCTTCTGACCCACGATGCGGGCGAGGTACGAGCTACCGAACCCGGCATCGAAGCTGCCGACCTTCGGGCCGGTCTGACCGAACCGCGCGTTGTCGGCGGCGATCGTCAGATCGCACACGAGGTGGAGCACGTGACCTCCGCCGATCGCCCACCCGGCCACCATCGCCACCACGGGCTTCGGCAGGTAGCGGATGCGCATCTGCAGGTCGAGGACGTTGAGGCGAGGCACGCCGTCGTCGCCGACGTACCCGCCGGTGCCGCGCACCCGCTGATCGCCGCCCGAGCAGAACGCCTTGTCGCCAGCGCCGGTGAGGATGACCACGCCGACCTTGCTATCGTCGCGCGCGAGATCCATCGCGCCGATCATCTCGGTCACGGTGCGCGGGCGGAACGCGTTGTGGACCTCGGGGCGGTTGATCGTGATCTTGGCGATGCCGTCCGAGGAGGTCTCGTAGACGATGTCCTCGAAACCCGGGTGGCGAGTCCACGTGATGTCGGTGGTCATTCGGTAACTCCTTGCAGCTCGATCGCAGCGCGGCGCACGTCATGTGCGCCGGAGACGGAGACGGGGGCGTGGATCACGGTGACCCCGGGCGTGGCGAGGGCCGCGGCGACCGCCGCGCCGGCGGCGCCTGGCGAGCCCACGGTGGCCGCGCGCGCGCCGAGCGCGGTGGCGACCATCGCGGGATCGAGGTCGGGCGCGGTCACGAAGTGGCGCTCGAACGCGACGCCGAGGTTCGCGTGCGCGACGGGGAGGCCGGAGAAGATCTGGCCTCCGCGATTGTCGATGACGAGGATCGCGAGCGGCTGCGACGCACAGCGCGCGGCGAGCAGTCCGCCGAGGTCGTGCGCGAAGCTGACGTCGCCGAGGACGAGCAGCACCGGGGCACCGCGGCGTGTGGCGCCCGCCGCCGACGCGATCAGGCCGTCGATGCCCGCCGCGCCGCGCTGCGTGAGCACGGTGCGCGGCGCACCACCGCCGGCGAGATGGTCGACGACGCGGATCGGCAGGCTGTTGCCGATCTGGACGGTGGCGTTGGCGGGCACCGCGGCGAGCGCGGCGC
>JAYVLW010000695.1:0-7435 GCA_043759315.1 Myxococcales bacterium | reverse complement strand
AGCATCCGGATCCCCGAAGGAGCCATCGATGGCTATCGGGTCACGATCTCGATCGATGGCAAGGAGTCCACCGACACCGCACCCGCGGTGTTCCCGGCGCCGCCCAAGGACGGGTTCTACACCGCCACGTTCGTCGCTCCCAGTGGCGCGACGTGGACCACAAAGGTGGAAGTCAAGCGTTACCAGGCCACGGAGGTCCGCGTGAGGCATCTGGCCGCCGAGGCACCCAAGGACAAGCCCGCGGCCGCACCGGTGCGGACGTTCATCGGTAGCGCGGTGAACAAGATCTCCACGTGCGGCAAGAAGCTCGCCGGCAGGGTGGAGTTCATCGATGCCAACGGCCGTGTCGGCGGCACCGTGGACGTCAAGTCGGGTGGGCTCGGCCAGGCATCGCTCCCCGGTGGCACCTACGACGTGCGCGCGTACATCTGGGACGTCGACGCGTGGACGTATCAGACGACGACGCGCATCCAGATTCTCGCGGACAACTGGCGCGCCACGTTGATGTGCGGCAAGGGCCCGCTCGAGATCCGGTTCGACTAACTACTTCTTGCGGCCGAGCAGGCCGCGCTTCCCGCCGACGTCCTCGCCGAGCTCGGTGGCGAGCTCGCGCAGCAACGCCTCCTGCTTGCCCGACAGCTTCTTCGGGATCTCGACCTTGAACTGCACCACATGATCGCCGCGGCCCGCTTCGCCGACCCGCGGGATGCCCTGGCCGCGCCGCACGAACACGTCGCCCGGCTGCGTGCCAGGCTTGAGCTCGATGGTCGCGGAGCCCGCGCAGTTGTCGTCGAGCGTGTAGATCTCGAGCTCGCCGCCGAGCGCCGCCTTGACGAAGCTGACCGGCATCTCGGTGAGCACGTCGTCGCCCTCGCGGCGGAACCGTTCGTCGCCCTGCACGTGCAGCACGACATAGAGGTGGCCGGTGGTGCCGCCCGGTGCGGTCTCGCCCTTGTTCGCGAGGCGCAGGGTCTGCCCGTCGTCGACGCCCGCGGGAACAGTGACGGAGAGCGTCGAGCTCTCGCCCTTCGTGCCGCGACCGCGACAGTCCTCGCACGGATCCTTGATCGCCTTGCCCGCGCCGCGGCAGTGCGGACACGTGGTCTGCACCATGAAGAAGCCCTGCGAGTGAACGACCTGCCCCTTGCCGGCGCAGGTCGCGCAGACCTCGGGCTTGCTGCCCGGCTTCGCGCCGGTCGCGTTGCACGAGCCGCACGCGGTCTGGCGGCTGACCTTCACGTCCTTCGTGGTCCCCCACACGGCCTCGGGGAACGTCAGCCCGAGATCGACGCGGAGGTCCGCGCCCCGCGGCGTCTGCCGGCCGCGCTGGCCGCCGCGACCGCCGAAGAAGTCGCCGAACAGATCGCCGAACGCGGAGAAGATGTCCTCGACGTTGCCGAAGCCGGCCGCGCCGTTGTTGCCGGCCCCGCCGCGGATGCCGTCGAACCCGAACCGGTCGTAGCGCGCGCGCTGATCGTCATCGCAGAGGATCTGGTACGCGCTCGCCGCTTCCTTGAACTTCTCCTCCGCCTCTTTGTCTCCCGGGTTGTGGTCCGGGTGGTACTGCTTGGCGAGCTTGTAATACGCCTTCTTGAGATCGCCGGCGCTGGCCTGCTTCTCGACTCCTAGGACTTCGTACAGATCTCGCATGGCGTGAAGAATCGGGACCTTGGGTAAGACGGGGCCGGGAGTCTGTCAAGCTATGCTGTCGGGCGTGTGGGCCCCCGTCGATCTCGCGCGAGGCGCGCCGGATGAGGGGGACGCGCTGCGCCGCGCGGAGCGCCTGTTCGAGGCGGCCGCGCAGATGGGCCTGGATCTCGACACCTTGGACCACGAGGCGCGGCAGGTGGCCGCCCTCGCCTGTCGGGCAGCTCCGTACCTGGCCACGCTGCTCACCCGTGACCCTCACCGTCTGGTCAGGGTCGCGACGGACCCCTACCTCCGCCGCGAGAAGCCGCGCGCCGCCCTGGCCGAGGAGGTCGCCCACATCGTCGCCTCGGCGACCACCAGTGAGGCGTTGCGCGCCACGCTGCGCCAGATCCGCGCAGACGAGCTGGTGCGCCTGGGGTTCCGCGAGATCGAGCTGGGCCTCGACACCGAGGTCGGCCGCGAGCTGGCCCGCCTCGCCGACGCCTGCTTCGACGCCGCGATCGCGTTCCACGATGGCGAGTTGCGCATGCGCTACGGCGCTCCGCGCTTCACCGACGACGACGGCGTGCTCCGCGATGCCGTGCTGTCCGTGATCGGCATGGGCAAGCTCGGCGGAGAGGAGCTGAACTTCTCGTCGGACGTCGATGTCATCTACGTCTATTCGTCGGACCATGGCGAGGTCGGGGGCCTGTCACTGCACGAGTACTTCGCGAAGCTGTGCACGCAGGTGACCTCGGCGATGTCGGAGGTCACCGAAGGCGACACGGTGTTCCGCGTCGATCTTCGGCTGAGACCCGAAGGCGCGAAGGGCGCGATCGCGAACTCGCTCGCGCAGATGGAGCGCTACTACGAGACGTTCGGCCGGCCGTGGGAGCGCCAGGCCTGGATCAAGGCGCGGCCGTGCGCGGGCGATCTGGCGCTCGGCGCCGAGGTGATGGCGACGCTGCGCCCGTTCGTGTTCCCTCGCCTCATCTCCGCCACGGTGATCGACGACGTTCGCGATCTCAACCGGCGGATCAAGCGGGAGCTGGTGCGTCCGCGGCGCGGGCCGGGACGAGGCGACGAGCAGGCAGGGTTCGATCTCAAGAACGGCGAAGGCGGCATCCGCGAGATCGAGTTCTTCGTCCAGGCCTTGCAGCTGATCCACGCCGGCAAGCGACCGCAGCTCCGCCATCGCGGCACGCTCGCGGCGCTGGATGCGCTGCTGTTCGCCGGCCTCGTCACCGACGACGAGCACCTCGCGCTGTGGCGCGCGTATCGCTGGCTGCGCCACGCCGAGCACGTGCTGCAGCTCGAGGCGGGCCTGCAGACCCAGACCGTCCCCGAGGATGACGAGGCGCGCCTCCGCCTCGCCGGCCGCCTCGGTTACGCGTCCGACGTGGCATTCGCGATCGATCTCGTGAAGCACACGGGCAACGTGTCGCGGCTGTTCGCGACGCTCGGCGATCCGGCCGACGAGAGCGAGGACGTCACCGCGATCCTCCGCGGCGAGCTGACCCAGGACGAGGAGACCGCCGCGCTGACCCGCCTCGGATTCCACGACGTCACCGCGGCCCGCGCCGAGCTCGCCCGCGCGCGGCGCAACGCGGGCTCGCCGCTGTCGCCTGGAGCCACCGACCGCACGGCGCGTCTCGGCGGTGCGCTGCTCAACGAGATCGCGACCTCCGCGGATCCGGATCAGGCGCTGCGCTTCCTCGGCGATCTGATCGCCCGGCGCGGTGCCGCGTGGAGCGTGTGGCGCCTGCTCGACGAGAACCCCGCGATCGTGCGCCTGCTCGGCTCGCTGTTCGGCGCCAGCGCATACCTCGCGCGCACGCTGATCGATACGCCGGAGCTGATCGATCTGCTCGTCGCTCTTGGCCTCACGCCGGCGGCGCGCACGGTCGACCAGGTCGCCGCCGAGCTCGACGCTCGCGTCGCCACCGTGGATCGTGACGACCCCGAGGCGGTGTGGAGCGCGGTCGCCGAGGTCAAGAACGGGCACGTGCTGCGTGTCGGGCTGGCCGACTTCGCGGGTGCGCTGGATCCGCTCGAGGTCTGCCGCGAGCTCACGGCGATCGCGGAGGCCTGTCTCGGCCGCGCGCTGGCGATCGTCGAAGCGCAGCTCACGGCGCGCCATGGTCCGCCGCCCGCCGGTGCGCGGCTCGCGGTCCTCGCCCTCGGCAAGCTCGGCGGCCGCGAGCTCGGCTACGCCGCGGATCTCGACGTGGTGTTCGTGTACACGGGCGCCGAGGACGATGACGACGACGGTGCGGCCGTCGAATGGTTCAGTCGCTGCGCGCAGCGCCTGCTCGGCGCGCTCCGCCAGCGCACCACGCGCGGCCGGCTCTACGAGGTCGATACGCGCCTGCGGCCCTCGGGGAGCCAGGGCTTGCTCGTCACCTCGCTGGCGGGCTGGCGGCGGTACCACCAGGAAGACGCGCGGCTGTGGGAGCGGCAGGCACTGACCAAGCTGCGCGCCGTCGCCGGCGATCGCGCGCTCGGCGCGGAGGTCGAGCGCCTCGCGGCACAGACCGTCTACGGCACGACGCTCGAGTGGCCGCGCGCGGTCGCGGACGAGATCATGAAGATGCGGGACAAGATCGAGCGAGAGCTCGGCGCTGCCGGTGATCTGAAGACCGGCGCGGGTGGCGTGATGGATGTCGAGTTCGCCGCGCAGTACCTGCAGCTCGTGTACGGCCATGCCCACGCCGAGCTGCGCACCACGGCCACCGAGGTCGCGCTCCGGGCGGCGGCGGCCCTCGGTATCGCGCCGGCGCGTGATCTCGAGCTTCTCGATCAGGGTTACCGGTTCCTGCGCAAGATCGAACACCGCCTACGTGTGGTCAACGATCAGCCGATCCATCGCTTGCCAGAGGCCCGTGACGAGCTCGATAAGCTCGCGCGACGATCCGGGTTTCCCGACGGTGCCGTGCTGCTCGAGCACGTGGAACGCTGGCAGCGCGATATTCGAGGCGCGTACCTGCGCCTCCTCGGTGCGTAGCGCACTACACACGGCGTGCTGCGTCACGCCATGTGTACGGGGAGATCGTCGGCGCGCTGTGCCTTGTGATCCCACTCGTGCATTGGTACGAACCCTACATGGGCATCAAGAAGCTCGACACGATCTGGATCGACGGCGCGCTCGTCCCCTGGGACAACGCGACCGAGCACCTGCTCGCGCACACGATGCACTACGGCGTCGGCGCGTTCGAGGGCATCCGGGCGTATCAGCGCACCGATGGTCGCACCGCGATCTTCCGGCTGCGCGAGCACATCGAGCGGCTGATCGACTCGTGCATGATCTGCACGATGGACGTGCCGTACACGCGCGACCAGCTGATGTCGGCGTGCCTCGAGGTGGTGCGGTCGAACAAGATGACGTCGTGCTACCTCCGCCCGCTGGTCTACCTCGGCTACGGGGCGCTCGGCCTTGGCTCGCTCGAGCCGCCGGTCCGCACGATGGTGGCCTGCTACGAGTGGGGCGCGTACCTGGGTGACGATGGCCTGAAGAAGGGGATCAAGTGCATGATCTCCGGCTTCTCCCGCGCGAACTCGAATGCGGCGATGAACAAGGGCAAGATCTGTGGCCAGTACGTGTCTTCGGTGCTCGCGAAGCGCATGGCGATCAAGAGCGGCTTCGAAGAAGCGCTGATGCTCGACCCGCAGGGCTACGTCGCCGAGGGCACGGGTGAGAACATCTTCATCGTCAAGAAGGACGTCGTGCGCACGCCGCCGACCTCCGGAGCGATTCTCGCCGGGATCACGCGTGACACCACGATCCAGCTCCTCCGGGAGCAGGGCGTGGAGGTGCGCGAGGAGCCGGTCGCTCGCGACGAGCTCTACACGGCCGATGAAGTGTTTTTGACCGGAACCGCTGCCGAGATCACTCCCGTTCGCGACATCGATCATCGTAAGATCGGACGGGGGGAGGCCGGGCCAGTAACCCGTCGCCTTCAGGAATCCTTCTTCTCGGTCGTCAAGGGTGCCGACACCAAGCACGACCACTGGTTGAGCTATCTATGAACAAACTGCTCCTTGTCTGCGTGGTCGTTGGTGGTCTTGTGACCGGTTGCACGAAGAAGCGCGTCGCCGAGTGCGACGAGTTCGTGGCCACGATCGACAAGATCTCGAAGTGCGAGAAGCTCCCGGCCGACTCGCGCAAGCAGGTCGCCGAGAGCGGCAAGACGATCAAGGATGCGCTCAAGATGATCGATGACGCCGGCGGCGTCGGGGACGCCCCGAAGGACCTCGTCGACCAGCTCCGCGATACCTGCAAGACGCAGAACAAGACGGTCGTCGACGAGTACACGAAACTCATGCCCGAGTGCATGAAGTAACCTGCTAATATCTCAGGCGTGGAGTTAGCCCCAGGCACGGTCCTGCTGGGTAAGTACCGGGTCGACGAGGTCCTGGGTACCGGCGGTATGGGGCGCGTCGTTCGCGCGTCGCACCAGTACCTCCAGCAGTCGGTCGCGATCAAGGTCCTCCTCCCGCAGATGACGGAGAGCCCGTCCACCGTCGCGCGGTTCCTCCGCGAGGCGCAGGCGACGGTCCGGCTCAAGAACGAGCACATCGCGCGCGTCATCGACGTGGGCACCATGCCCGACGGCACGCCGTTCATGGTGATGGAGTACCTGGAGGGCAACGACCTCAACCAGATCCTCCGGCACCACGGCCCGCAGACGCCGAACATCGTCGTCGACCTGATGCTGCAGGCCTGCGAGGGCATGTCCGAAGCGCACGCGCTGGGCATCGTCCACCGCGATATCAAGCCGTCGAACTACTTCATCACCCGCCGCCCCGATGGCTCGATGCTCCTCAAGATCCTCGATTTCGGGATCTCGAAGACGCCGGTCAACTTCGAGGAGCTGACCGGGACACAGACCGTGCTCGGTACGCCGAGCTACATGGCGCCGGAGCAGATGAAGAGCGGCAAGCAGGCCGATGCGCGCAGCGATATCTGGTCGATGGGCGTGGTGATGTACCAGATGCTCCAGGGCCGCCCGCCGTTCTCCGGCGAGAGCTACGCCGAGCTCGTGCTCAAGGTCGGTGCCGAGCCACCGAACGCCCTCCATGTCCCGTTGCCGCCGGGTCTCGGCGAGGTCATCTTCCGGTGCCTCGAGAAGGACCCAAAGCTACGCCCTCAGGATGTCGGCGAGCTCGCGCGGTCCCTGGCGCCGTTCGCGAGCGATCCGGTCAGCAGCGCGCAGATCGCCGTCCGCACCACGCGCATCCTCTCGCAACGCAACTCCGGCCACGGCTTCGGCGGTCAGCAAGGGCTGCCGGTCGCCGCCGGCGGAGGACTCACGGCCCCCGTGCCGCTGTCGCCTGCACAGCTCACTCCGAGATCGTGGCCGCCGTCACCGACGAGCCTGTCGCAAGGCCGAGGGCAAGTCACGCTGCGGACGAAGAGCAGCAAGGGCTGGCTGGTCGCGGGCGCGCTGTCGCTCGTGATCCTGGCCGGCGCGGGGGGATACATCGCGAGCTCGCTCCGACGGTCGGCGTCCTCGGAGGACACGGCGTCCGAAGGGCCGACGGTGCACATGCCGGCGACCGCGCCGCCGGCGGCGTCCACCACGCCGCCTCCCGCTGCACCGACGGTGCCCGCGCCGACCGTTGCCGCGCCGACGGTGCCCGCGCCGACCGTTGCGACGCCGGCGGTACGCGCGCCGACCGTTGCGACACCGACCGTCGCGACCACGAAGACCGCCGCGGCACCGACCGTCGCGACTCCCGCGACGCCCGAAACGAAGACCGCGCCCACGCCGAAAACCGCACCCACGGCGGCGCCGAAGACCGAGAC
>JAYVLW010000694.1:0-6792 GCA_043759315.1 Myxococcales bacterium | reverse complement strand
CGGCACCGAGCCTGGTGGATGCCGATGACACGTGGCTGGCAATCGTCGAGACTGCGAGACCCAGGTGGTACGCGATCAGCTTGTTCGCGTACCCCATGGCGACATAGCCGACGATCTGCCGCTCGCGCCGAGTCAGGATGTCGCATGCCGGAGCGACAGGCTCGTTGCGCTCCGCGATCACGAACCGGCGCCCATCTCGATCGAAGTGATCGACGATGGTCCAGCGGCCATCGACCAACGCGGTCCAGTTCGCGATCGCGCCATCCGGGTCAGTTCGCCGGAGCGAACCGCGCGCGCGATCGAGCGCGACCGCCGCAGACCGCAGCGCGGTCCGAGACTCCTCGGTGGTCGCGTCTCCAACGGCGTGCTGGAGGCGCCCGTCGGGGTCAAGAATCGCTTCGGCACGGTCGAGGCGATCCAGGCTGCGCGGGAACTCGTCGCGCAGCCGTGCGGCTTCCAGGCGAAGACGAAGCCCGGCCACGAGGTGCGCAGCGATCCGGGACCAGATATCCGCGGTGCCCGGCTCGATCCCTCCGATCTGGGCCTGCGGCACGCATAGAATGACTCCCCGGCCCGACGGGTCGGCGCCGTTGATGCCGAGGCTGTCCCGGATCCCGAAGCGCGCGACCTGACGCGCGAACGAGTTCTCGCGGAGAAACTGCTCGCCGATCGTATCGCTGAGCGTGCCGCAGGTGGTCTCGCGAAACACCGCGCGGATGTTGGACGGCGCGACGCGGCGGGCCGCAACTCCGAGCAGGCGTGCCCAACCCTCCATGACCACGCCGGAGCCGGCCATCGCTCGCATCCGAAACCGGGTGACATCCGTGGCGTCGTACAACCCGCCGAACACACCGGAGCCCCGATCCAAGAGAGGGCGGGCGGCCTCCACCAGTCCTGCGACCCACGCACGATCGGGCCCCTCGGCGCGATAGGCGGCCTCGATCACGGAAACCAGGTCAGCCATCGGCCCGCCGTTTCCTGGTCCCTGCCTCCAGCTCGACCCGCAGCAGCTCGAACGCCGCGAGCTCCGCGCGCGATCCAACGCCGAGCTTTCGGAAGATGCTCGCCACCTGGTTCGCGCACGTCCTCACCGACGTCCCCCGGCGACGGGCGATCGCGGCGTTGCTATCGCCCGCGAGGAGTGCACGCAGCACGAGCCGTTCGGTCTCGGACAGAGACGCGATGCTCGGGGGGCGGCTCGTGCTCAACACCAGCAGCTGCCGCCCGCCAATGCGCATCGTGAACGCCCGGCGCTCCTCGAGTCTGCGGTCGGGACGCTGACTCGCGCGTCTGGTCCGGCGAACGGTCATGTCCCAACGAGAATCCCACGTCGGGCAAAGGTGTGTCCACGGTGGTGATGTTCAGGGCATAGTCATTTGGTCGAGGCGGCTGTTTACGAGCGCCGGTGACCGACGGGCCTGGTAGCGATGGGCATGGCGTTTCCAGCTCGGCTTGTCGTCCAAGCCCTCGCGTTGTCGTTGGTCTTCGGTTGCGGCGACGATGCGCCGCCAGCACCATCCGATCCACTCACGGACGACGAGCTCATGGCGCTCGCCGAGCCCATCGTGGTGACGATCGAGGCACTCGATGTGGCCGCGGCGCCCGGATCGCTACCGATGCTGCGCTGGAAGGTGACCGGACCGTCGAGCGGGTTGAGCGTGGAGGTTCGAGCTCACCCACCGCGCGCGTTCGCGGTACCTGCCCTCGCGGCGCTCACGCCTGGGCCGCTGATGCCTGGCGAGCAGTCGATCATGCTGATGACGATGCCCGTGGCGCCGACCGGTGAGCTGGCGTTGGTGTTGCCAGAGGCCACGCAGGGGTTGTGGTCATTCGATGTGGTGCTTCACGACGACGCGAGCAGGGTGGTCGCGTTCGATTCGCGGATGATGCTGATCAGCTCGACGCCGGAGCTCCGCCTCGCGGTCGATCGGGTCGCGGCGGCGCCGACGCAACCGATCCAGGCAAGCGTGACCCTGGCAGCGGGCGCCCAGCCACGTCCGATCCGTGTGGTCGCGACCCGGACGGAGCCGGACAACTCGGTGCACACGCTGGCGCTCGACAGTGTCGGCCCCGTGTTCGACGCGACGAGCGAGAACGTCAAGCTGCCGCTGTTCGGCGGCGCGCTGACGATGCTCGGTGTCCACCGGCTGGACGTGATGATGTTCGACGCGGCCACCGGCGAAGCACTGAGCGCGGCACACGCGGAGATCACGGTCTGCGATCAGCTCACGCCGACAAGCATCATCGTCCGCGCGGGCGGCACAGCGGTGAGCGGCGTCGCGGTCCGATTTCTCGATGTTGGGACGGGGCATGCGGTCGAATCGGGAACGTCCGATGCGGCCGGCGCCGTCACGGCGTCGCTGCCGGCCGGGAGCTACGTCGCGATCACCGATGAGCTCGTGGTCGGCGGTGTGATCACCGTTCCCGGCTGCGGCGCGCCTACGATCGGCAACGGAGATATCATCGCGACGACCGCGCGCCGACGAGCGCGTGAACCCGGCACGAGCCTGGCGGTGGTGGCGAGCGCGGTTCGGACGCGGATCGTTCTGGTGCGCGGTCCTGGCGTCCCCCTAGATCCGTTCGGGGTGTACCTGGAGTTGGTTCAAACGGCGATCGGCATGGATCCCCAACCGATCTCGACAGTCACCACGCAGGACATCGCGAGCATGGCGGACTGGCTGCGAATCCGCATGGCGATGGGCGGGGATGAGAACGCCGCGAGCATCCTCGAGGAGTACACTGGGCAGCAGGCGCTGATCGTGATGGACGTGACGCGCGCCCCGGGCCATTACCTGGTGAGCCTCGGGGTGGTGGTCGTGGAGAGCGGCGAAGTTCGACGCGTGCAACTCACGCTCCCGGAGAGCCAGATCAACAACCTCGACCTGCCGGACCGCCTGCTCGCGCTGTTCAAGTCAACGGTCGGTTCGACGGTCAACGCGTACATCTTCGACCACCTCGTGCGACCGCTGGTTCCGTCGGTGAAGCTCCGTCCTCTTGCGGGGGAGACACTGGCGGCGGGCTCGACGCAAACCTTGCAAGCCGACCTCGTGGATGTGGATAGCCCCGGGATCCCGATGGGCAACAAGCCGCTCACGCTCGTTCACATGGGGCAACGTGTCACCGCGAACACGGATGCGAATGGCACGGCGACGTTCACGTTCCAGGTGCCGAGTACGCTCGATCCACGACCGATCGAGCTGTACGCAGAGTTTCATCGATTCAGCGGGCCGGTGCGTTCGAACAGCCAGTTCTACAAGGTCGAAGATGTCGCAGGTCGCCTCCGCGTGTTCACCGGCGCAGCGCGCGTGCGGCCCGGCTCGAACCTCGCGATCGGCGCGCAGGTCCGCAAGCTCGATGGCACGCCGGAGAGCGGCGTTTCGGTGACCTTGACGATCAACCTCGGCGGACTGGCGACCGTGGTCACCGAGGTCACCGGCGTGGATGGCCTCGTCGGGACCACAGCGCCGGTCGGTCGGGGCGAGGGGCTGGGCGTGATCGAGGCGCGGATCGCACCAGATGTGCGTGGTCAAGCGTACGTGATGGTGGCCAGCGGCGCGGCTGTGGCGCTGACCACCAGCACGCTGGCCGTGGTCACGGGGGTGGCGGTGGGCATCGATGGTGTGGCGACACGCGATGGGGCTCCGATCGCGGGTCAGCACGTGGATCTCACGGTCACTGGCGGCGGCACGCTGTCGGCGACCTCGGCGGTGTGTGACACCCATGGCCGCTTCCACGTGGACTGGACGGCGCCCGCCGGCACCGGCATTGCGACGATCCATGTGTCGACGACGATCGACGGAGATGGCGTGTCCGCGGATCAGCAGCTGGCGTATTGCCCGACACCGCCCGTCACGTTCCCAGCTGATCGCGGCCGCTGGCTGGTCCGCTGGCAGCGGACCAATCAATGTGGAGATCACGATTCAGGCACGGCTGTCGCGACCGCCGAGCCGGGAGATCCGTTCGTGAGCCCTCCACGTTTCTCCGGCATCATCAGCTTCTTCGTTGGAGGCGGTGGGCTCGTGCTTCCACGGACCTACCCGTCACTCGCGGGTCCATTCTCCGTGACGTCGTGGAACGACGATCCGACGGTGACGCAATCGTTCTCCCAGGCTGCCGACTTCACGGTCACGGCAGCCATCACGCGCGGGTTGCTCGCCTGCGGCAAAGAGGCGCAGATTCGTACATCGTCCACCTCGGTCACGGGGGTTCGGCTCGAGTGACGAGAGTGGCGTGCTTCCGTCATCGATGTCCGGAGAAGCGGGCCGCGGCGGTTCGACGGGTTGCGCGTCGTATCTCCGGGTATCCGCTGCACGAACCCCGTTCTTCCGGGACGCGCGAGTAGCGACCGGCGGCATCCGCGCTACTGTCGCCGGCGATGCGCACCTTGCTGCTCGTTCTGATGCTCGCGTCACACACCGCTGCCGCCGCGCCGAAGAAGCTCACGTTCGACGACTTCTGGACCGTCGCCGGGGTCAGCCGCACGGACACCGCGGACACGATCGCGAAGAAGTGGGGCAAGCCGAAGGCGGACAAGCTCGTCGCCGGCGAGCGCACGCTGCGGTTCGCCGATGGACCCACGGTCACGCTGCGCGCGAGCGGCGGCATCATGATCGACATGCTGATGCTCGGCGATGCGTTCGTGAAGGCGCACCGCGATGCCGCGACGAGCCTCCTCGGCCAGACCTGCGCGGTCGCCGGAGCGCGCCTCGCGTTCTTCAAGAAGGGGCCCGTGCCGGGCTACCTGACCTGCAAGCACTACGACAAGAACGGCTTCTTCATCGACGTCACGCTGATGTGCTCGAAGACGGTGAGCACGGTCGTCGTGGTGTGGGAGCCGATGCCGCCGGAGGTCAAGGCGTCGCCGCTGCCGGACCACTGCTGATGCGTCTGCGGCGTCGCCGCGCTACTTGTTGACCTCGGAACGGAACCACTCCGGCACGTTCGGCGCGGTCAAGAGTCCGGTGATGACGGGCCCGTGTTGAGGCGTGTGGCTCCGCCCGGGGCAGTTCTAGCGTTCGCGCGCAGCGTAGTGGGTTGTGATCCGTTCGGCGGGCAGCGCGCCTGCGTACACTGCGCATTCGTCGACAACGCCGGTGACGGTGAACTGCGGGTGCGAGAGCGTGAACTCCGTGGCCGCGTCGTTGTCGATCGACAACGTGGAAGGCCGCTCACCGCGGAGGGTGCCATCGACGTACAGCTGCAGCACCGAGCCGTCGTACGTCGCCGCGACATGGCGCCAGGCCGTCGATGACAGCACGCCGCTGCTACTCGCAGAGTCGTCTACGGAGTCGCGCCGGCGATCTACCGAGAGGTTCATGTCCAGGTATTCCACCGTGTAGCCTTGGCGCTGCAGCGGATCCCAGTAGTCCGTCGACATCAGGATTCGCCAGGTTGCATCGAGCAGTGCCGGTTTGACCCAGCATTCGAGCGAGAACGGCGCGCGATCCTCGAACGCAAACACACCGGGGATCGCGACATGGCCACCATCGTAGTTTCCGACACCGCCACCTGAGAACTCGATGCCCCGGCCCGATACCCCGGGCACGCCGAGCGTGACATTCCCGCGGATCACGGCGTCGTGGTGATTGGCAGTGGCGTCATGCACCGTCGTGCCTGTGGTCTCTTCGAACTGCCAGTAACCGATCGGCTTGTCCTCGAGGACCGCCACGACGTACGCCGCGAGCCCCACGTCGGAGCCGTCCGGCGGCGCGCTGCCGTCGAATCCGACGCGCCCGCACCCTGCGAGTGCTACCAGCACGCCGAGCCGCATCCAGTCAGCGTACCGGCCCCGAGGAACGGAAGGAACTACTTCTTGAGCTTCGCGAGCAGGTCGCCGAACGTGCCGAGCTTGCCGCCGGTCTGGGTCTTGACCGCTTCGGCGATCTCCTCTGGGCTGCCGTCCTTCGTGCCCTGCAGCGACAGCGCGATGCGTCGCTTCTCGGCATCGATACCGAGGATCACGGCCTCGATGGCGTCGCCGGCGTTGACGACCTCCTTGGGATGGTTGATCCGGCGGCCGGCGCCGAGCTCGCTGATGTGAACGAGGCCCTCGACGCCCGGCGCGATCTCCACGAACACGCCGAATGGCTGCATCCGGGTGATCTTGCCCTTCACGCGCTGGCCCTCGTGCAGGCCCGCGATCGCATCGCGCCACGGATCGTTCGCGAGCGCCTTGAGCGACAGGCTGATCCGCTCGCCCTTGTCGCCGGGCTCGATCTTGAGCACCGCGACGTCGACTTCCTGGCCCATCGACAGCACGTCCTCCGGCTTGTCGACGCGGCTGTAGCCGAGCTCGCTGACGTGGAGCATGCCCTCGATCCCGCCGAGGTCGATGAACGCGCCGAACGACTTGAAGCCGACGACCTTGCCGCGCAGCGTGGCGCCGACCTGCAGGTGCTTGCGGGTCTCGGTCGCGAGCTTCGCGTTCTCTTCCTCGACCAGCGCGCGGCGCGACAGCACGAGGTTGCGCGGCTCGTAGCGCGTGATCCGGAACGTCAGCTTGCGGCCGACGAACACCGCGAGGTCCTCGACGAACCGGCCGTCGATCTGCGATGCGGGGCAGAACCCGCGCACGCCGGACACATCGACGGCGACGCCGCCCTTGATCACCTCGGTGACGGTGCCCTCGACGGGGATCCCGAGCTCCGCGGCCTGCTCGAGCTCGGCGCTCGCCGCGGGGCCACGACCGACCTTGACGCGGAGCTGCAGCACGCCACCGGCATCTGCGACGACGCGCGCTTCGACCGTGTCACCGACCTTGAGGCTGATGTTGCCGTCCTTGTCGGTGACCTG
>JAYVLW010000693.1:0-8147 GCA_043759315.1 Myxococcales bacterium | reverse complement strand
ACAGCGTGCCGCTGGGGGAGGGCCTCGTGGGGCTCGGCCCGGAGCCGTGGACCGCGCAGCTCGAAGCGCGCGCGGCGCTCATCGGTAGCAGCCTGGACGTCAACATTGTCGCCTCGAAGGATCTGCTCGCGCTCCGGGATCACGCGATGCCGCCGGGCGCTCCCGGCGCGGCGCTGCGCGTCACCGCACGGCTGCCGTTCGATGCGCGTGTCGCGCTTGCCCGGCAGACCGGCCTCGATGCGCCCCCCGCCCAGATCTCGATCTGGGGCGACGTCGTCGACGACCTCGCGATCATCGTCGACGCCGACGCCGTCGATCCGGGTGACAAGAAGACGAACCAGCCGACCAAGCGGTTGGAGAGCGGGATGCGAACGATCCTCGCCGGCCTCGCCGCGGAGCCGGCCCTCCAGGCGCTCGGGCTGCCGTCGAGCCTCTCCGGCGCCCGTGTCGTCGCGAAGGGAACCTGGGTGCGCACCATCATCGCCGTCGGACCGTCGCACCTCCAGCGTGTCGTCAAGCGCGCTGCGACCATGCTCGAAGCCCGGGGTCAACCAACGTCATGAAGCTCCACGTCGAACCGATCACGCGCAAGCTCACCGGCACCGTCACGATCCCCGGCGACAAGTCGATCGGGCATCGTTCGCTGTTGTTCTCCCTGCTCTCCGCCACGCCCGTCCGCGTGACCGGCCTCGGCGACGGTGCCGACAATGGCCGCTCCGCGAAGGCGATCACCGCCCTCGGCGCGACGGTCGTTCGCGAGGGCTCCGGCCTGGTGATCACCGGCACGGGCCTCGATGGGCTGCGTGCACCCTCCGCGCCGATCGACTGCGGAAACTCCGGCACCACGATCCGGCTGCTCTGTGGCCTGCTCGCGGGCCAGCGCTTCGCGACCACGCTGTTCGGGGACGAGTCCCTCTCGAAGCGCCCGATGCGCCGCGTGATCGAGCCACTCGCGCGGATGAACGCCTCGATCACCGGGAACGGGACGGGCTCCGACGTCACACCGCCGCTCGTCGTCGGCCCGGCGACCGGCCGGCTCGCGCCGCTCGACTACGTTCTCCCCATGGCGTCCGCGCAGGTCAAGACCGCGATCCTCCTCGCGGGACTCTATGCCGACGGCGAGACCGCGGTCACCGAGCCCGGCCCGAGCCGCGATCACTCCGAGCGCATGCTCGCGTACCTCGGCGCGCCGCTCACCGTCATCGGGCGGCGCACCGTGGTCGCCACGCGCGGCTGGGATCGTCGCCTGGCGTGCGATGGCTTCGAGGTCCCGGCCGATCCGTCGAGCGCCGCGTTCCTCGTGGCCGCCGCCGTGATCTGCGGCGGCGAGGTCCGCCTTCCCGGCGTGTGCATCAACCCCACGCGGACCGGCTTCCTCGACGTCATCACCGCGATGGGCGGTCACGTCGCGATCGAGAACCCACGCGCCGCCGGCCCCGAGACCATCGCCGATCTCGTCGTCGCCACGCCGCCGCAGGAGCTGCGCGGCGTCACCATCGGTGGCGATCTCGCCGTCCGCTCGATCGACGAGCTCCCGATCCTCGCCGTGCTCGCGGCACGCGCTCGCGGGACCACGGTGGTCCGCGACGCCGAGGAGCTCCGCGTCAAGGAGTCCGATCGTGTCGAGAGCACGTGCGCGATGCTGCGCGCGTTCGGCGTCACCTGCGAGGCGCGCCCCGATGGCTTCCTCGTCGAGGGCCGCCCCGATCGTCCGCTCGCGGCCGCCCGCGTCCACGCCGATGGCGATCACCGCATCGCGATGGCCGCCGCGGTCGCCGGCCTCGTCGCGGACGGGCCGACGGCGATCGACGACGCGGACAACGTGGCGACGTCCTATCCCGGATTCGCGTCGGCGCTCGCGGATCTGGGCGCGACGATCGCAGCGATCGCATAGCCTCCGTTCTTCGGCGTGGCTTCCGCTAGGGCGTGCTTTGTGCGTGGCACCGGTCGCACATGACGCCGATCTCGGTCATCACCGTGTCGGTCTTCAACACCTGCCGGTTGCACTTGAGACACGTGATCGTATTCGCGTCCATCCTCACATCTTCCTCGGCATTGAGGACGGCCGCTTCGAGTCGAGCGTCGAGGATCTCGGGGTCGATCAGGTTGTTGTCGCGAAGGATCGCCGCCAGCACGCCCACCATCGAGCTCAGGAGCTTCAGCTGGTTCTGCTGTTGAACGATCGTGCGCTGCATCCCGGAGATCGCCTGGCCGAACGTGTCTCCCTGCTGAAGGGCAGCATCGGCGCGGTCGTGCGCGGAGTTGATCGCATCCCGCTCTGTCCAGCTGATGTTGTCGTCGATCAGCGCGGTAAAAAATGAGATGCGGCCCATGTCTCGCAAGTCTACTTCGATTCCGTTCGTGCGGTGGTGGCTCATGCTCCGATCGCGGAACGCGTTCGCGATCAACCGCCCGACGCGGGTGCGGAGCTAGTGCGGCGCGGTGGCGGTCTGTGGCGCTGCGCGGCGCTCCTGGCGGCTGGTCGCGAGCTCCACGACCTGCGGATCCGTCCGCTTGCCACTCCAGTAGATGACCTCGCCGTAGCGCATCAGATCCGACGGCGTGATCACGCGCTCGCGGCGACCGCTGCGGGCCTCGGTCTGCGACGCCCAGTACACCAGCTCCGAGCAGTAGAACTTCTCCGGCGCGTCGACGCCGAACATGCCGCTGATGTCGTACTTGGCGCCGACCTGGCTCCTGGCGCGGGTGAGCGCTTCCGACTGATCCGCGGCGGTCATGCCGGTGGGGCGCACGATGATCATGAAGTGATTGCGCGCGACCAGGTCCGCGAGCGGGATCTCGCGGACGCCCGAGCCGATCGACTCGATGATCGTGTCGTGCTTCGCGTCGTAGATCGAGGCGTGCGAGACGTCCTCGCCGATCGTAGCCGCGGTGATCGCGTCGGCCATCACGTAGTAGGAGCGCGAGAGCAACCAGTCACCGTCGCGCGCCTTGTCGTGGATCTCGCGCGTCCACAGCTGGGTGATGGCCGCGTCGGCGACGCGGTCGTCGGGGCGGGCGACGAGGATCGATTTCGGCTCGTGTGCGCAGCCCGGCGCAGCGACAACCGCGGCAAGGGCGACCAGGCAGGCGAGTCTCAGCATGTCCGGGGATAGTCCACGTGGCGTGCCATGGGGAGAGCCGTGTGAAGACGCGGAGTTGCCGCGCTGCGGTTGAACGTCAACCAGGTTGTCGCGGTGGGGTTCGAACAAACCGTGGCCTCCGCGCGTCCACTCGTGCGAAAAGGACGGCCCGATGCGTAGTTACCTCGCGTTCACCGCAGTCTGTCTCGTTGCGACCAACGCCCTCGCGGATGGCAAAGCTCGATCTCCTGCCGCTCCCCGCGACTACGCCAGCGAGGTCAAGACGCTGTTCCGGATCGGAGCCTGCGGTAACGACGAGCCGGTGGCCGACAAGCTCCCCAGGAAGGCGATCACCGCGCACTGCAAGGAGATGGCGGATCTGTACGCGTCCTACAAGCGCGCCTGGGCTGACCGGGCAGGGGCGTTCATCGCCAAGCTGAAGCCCGCCGACCTGCCAAGGACGGTGGTGTACCCGTTCGGAGGTGGTGACCTCACCTCCGCGCTGGTGGTGTACCCCGAGGCAACGGAGATCACGACGATCTCCCTCGAAGCTGCCGGTGACGTGCGCACGGTCGACACGATCTCCAACAAGACGCTCGTGACGGATCTCGACACGATCGGCGGCGACATCCGGCGGCTGTATCGCTCGGCGCACTCGACCACGAAGAGCCTGCAGGCGGCGTCGCACTCGGATTTGCCGGGCTCGTTGATGTTCGCGCTCGCCGGCCTCGCGGTGAACGGGTTCGAGCCAGTCGCGCTTCATTACTTCGACATCGAGCCCGACGGCACGATCACGTACCTCTCCGACGACACGCTGAACGAGCGCAACGCCGAGCTCGTCGCGTCGAAGCGCGACAAGGTCAAGAAGCCGACCACCCACTTCTGGTTCGAGCAGGACTCCGCGTTCGCGAACGTCGAGATCCAGTACCGCCCGCGCGGCGACGCGAAGGCACCGCTCCGCACCTACCGCCACATCGTGATGAACCTCGACGACGCCCACCTCACCGCCGACGGCCGGGTGCTCGCGCACCTGCGCAAGAAGGGCAAGGTCGCCGTGATGACGAAGGCCGCGAGCTTCCTGCTCTGGTACGACGACTTCACCCAGATCCGCGACTACCTCCTCAAGAACGTGGCGTGGATGGTCTCCGACGCCTCGGGCATCCCGCCGAGCTACGCGGGGCCGGCGGGGTTCGAGCAGGTGACGTATGGCGAGTTCACCGGGCCGTACTTCATCATCGATTCGAAGAACACCCGCTCCGAGTTCGTGAAGCTGTGGAAGACGAACCCGCACCAGGATCTGCCGTTCCGGTTCGGCTATCCAGATGCGGAGAAGCACAATCACCTGATGATCACGCGGCCGAAGAGTGCGCCCTGAGCACGGCATCGTCGTCCTCGATCGGTTTGCGACTGCCCACGGCACCGTCGCGATCGTCGAGCTGACCGACGAGCACGTCGCTCTGGCGCTCGCGGCATTGCCGGCCGCCGAGCGGGCCCACGCGCAGACGCTCTCGGGTTCGCGACGTCGCGAGCTGGTCGCGGGCCGCGCCGCGCTCCACACCACCCTCCGCGAGCTCGCGCCCGAGCTCGCAGATGCGCCGATCCTCGCCGATGATCGCGGCGCGCCCATCCTGCCGTCCGGCTGGTTCGGATCCGTGAGCCACAAGGGCACGCGCGCGGCCGCCCTGATCGCGCCGGAGGGCGACGCGCGGATCGGCGTGGATCTCGAGCTCGCGCGCCCGTCGCGCCAGGACATCGCGCGCCGGATCCTCACGGCACGGGAACAGGAGGCCCTGACCGATCGCGGTCTCGGTGTGACCTTGCGGTTCTCGATCAAGGAAGCGATCTACAAGGCTGTCGATCCCTTCGTGCGCCGCTACGTGGCGTTCACCGAGGTCGAGCTCGACCTCGCCGAGGGCACCGCGCATGTTACGAGCGAGCTGCCGCTGGCGATCGAGACCACGTGGCGCGAGCACGCCGGATTCTGGCTCGCCACGGCGCGCGCGAAGCCGCGCTAGGAACGCGGTACGCTCCGCACCCATGAGCATGAACCTTGGAGATGCGTTCAATCGGCGCAAGAAGCTGAGCTCCGACCTCGCTGCCTGGACCAACCGCTTGAAGTCCTCCGGGGTGACGCGGAGGACGTTCCGGACCAAGGCGATCGAGGGGAACGGCGCGTTCTCGCCCGAGCCCGGCTCCGAGAAGTCGACGATGCGGCACTACACGGTGGAGGAGTGTCGCGCGAAGATCCGCGAGATCCTCGACGAGGATCTCGTCCTCGCACTGCGGATCTCGCTAACGAACCAGGCCGCCAAGGCGGAGGTCGAGGACCTCGACGGGCGGAGTCGGACGTACACCATCCCGGAGCTGCTGGTCCTGAAGGACAGCATCATCCCGAAGCTCGAGGAGGCCGCGCGCGGCGTACCGCTGCGCGCCGATGGCGTGAACGTGATGGATGCGGGGGATAACCACGTGCGCTATCGGACGGTCACCAAGGTCGAGCGCAAGAAGGAGACCTTCAGCGATAAGGGGCTCAAGGCGGAGGAGATGGAGACGCTCGGCTACGACGTCGTCGAGGTCACGGACTTCGGGCTGCCATCACGCGAGATGTGGAACGAGATCGATCGCATCCAGGAGTTCCTGCAGCGCGTGAAGCAGGCGATCAATCGCGCCAACAAGACCGAGCTGGTCGACGTCTAGCCGAGCATGCGTTACGCGTGGGGGCGCGGTCCACGCCAGGGTGTTTGGAACCCTTGATGTGAATGCCTCTTGCGAACAACCCGTTACCACCTACGTGACTCGCCGATGGCGAGTCGCGATGCCCCATGCCGTTTACAACAAACAAGCCTGCTTGGGATGTGGTCGGCGGATAGACATGAAGACGTTCTACACGTGACAGATATGCGGCCAACCTTCGGCAGGGCCGCGCCCTTGCCCCGAGTGTAGCAGCTCGCGAGCCAGAGCAGGTTACCGGCGCGCCTTCGGGACGTCGCGGTCGAGGACGGTCTTCCGCTCGTTGCGGGCCGCCGAGCGGATCGCCTCGTCGCACACCGCGCGCACGTGCTCGGAGATCATGTCCGCGACGGAGTCCGAGCAGTTCATGCCCGATCGGTCCTTGATGTACTTCTTCATCTTCGACACGACGATCAGCACGTCCTTGTCGGTCACGTCGGAGAGCTCGACGTTGCCCTCGACGGCGGCGGCGCTCGCAGGCGACGCATCGCCCACGACCTTGCGCGTGGTGACCTGCGCCGGGGCGCTCGCCTGCGGCATCGGGCGCGGTGCGGGGGTCCCGCCGCCGATCCCGGCGTTCACCCGATCGGGCGTGGCAGGCATCGCGCGCGGTGCGGGCGTGGCGGCGGCGTCCGCTTGCTGCTTCTGCCAGTGCTCGCGGGTCGGCGCCCGGACCTCGACGGCGTACGCGTCGCGGTGGCGCACGGTCGAGAGGTGGCTGTCCCAGCACACCACCGAGCAGAAGTAGAGCGGCATGCGGCTGCGGTTGCAGGTGGAGACACTGCACTCCCAGTACACGGCCCCGTACGGAATATCCGTGCGGCACTCGGTGCACCTCATCCAGGCTTCGGCCATAGGCCGGAGACCTTACCCCTAGCGGCGGCGGCGGCGCAGCAGCAGAAGCACACCGATGCCCAGCGGCAGCGAGCCACCCGCGCTGCGGCCACTGTCACAGCAACCGCCCGAGTCGAAGTCCGTGACGTCGCAGCTATCCGCCGGCTCGCCGTCGGTGATATCGAGCCCGATCGTGTAGCTCAGGGTCCGCGTCGCGTCGTTCTTGTCGGTGATCGAGAGGGACAGGGAATCCTTGGCGACCACGCCGGGATCCATGCAGATCCGCAGGTGGCCATCGTCCTTGATCGCGGCCTTCGCGTACTTCGGCTGGGTGGTGATCGCGTAGGTGTGCTTCTCGCTCCGCGGATCGTTGGCGTCGATCATGGCCTCGGCGGCATGACCGCGTACCGCGGACAGCAGCTTCGGAACGGTCGGCTCTGGACCGCGCGCCACGGCGACGCCGGTGACCTCCTCGATCCAGTCGGCGATCTTGTCGGGGCGCACGTAGATGCCGCCCTCGGAGCACCAGTACGTCGCGTCGTCGTACGAGCGCGAGGTGACGCCGCCGAGGAACGTGCCGAAGTCGGTCATCAGATAGAGCGGGCCGCCCGAATCGCCGGGGCAGGTGTCCACCCCCATGCCACCGGCACCGAGCTCGCCGCGCGGCATCACCGATGCGATGCAACCGTTGTTCGCGTTGATGGTGCAATCCGCGTCGGTGATGGTCGTCGTCGCTTCCTGGAGCTCGTTGATGTACTGCTCGTCGTGGTTGAAGTCGACCGGCCCCGCGCGATCGACCGCGCCGTAGCCCACGATTGCCACCGGCGCGGCGTTCTTGATCTCGAGCGATGCCCAGCCCGTCGCGATCTTGCGAGGCTCGCGCGTGGACGCCTTCTCGAGCACGAGGATCGAGACGTCCATCGTGCGCTGCGAGTTCGGATACTCGATCGTGCGCGTGACCTTGATCGAATCGCCCTGTTGCTTGTTGATCAGCGAGTCGGTGCCGATCAGCACCGCATCGATCGCGCCCGCGGGATCGTTGCAGTGGCCGGCGGTGATCACCACGGTCGGCGCGATCAGCGTGCCGGTGCACTCCTGCTGTCCCTGGAGGTAGACCGCCGCGACATCGGGCCACTTGCCGAACGGCGCGTTGGTGCCGCCGATGATCGGCGTGGCGTCCATGGCCTCGTGCACTCGAGCGGTTCCCCGAGCGGTCTCGGCTCGCACCGCGAGCGGCAGGAGGGGGACGAGGAGGACGGCAATCGCGGCGCGCATGGTCGGGCACTTTCGCACGACCGGCCTACCGAGCGCAGTGAGGATCTTGGCATCGCCTCGCACCACCCGAGACGCCGAGTCGCCGCGGTTTGCGCGCCACGCGCACCCCGGCACGCTAAGCTCCCGGCGTGCAACGACGGTTCGCCTTGCTGTTGGCCCTCGCGGCCTGTTCCGGGTCTGCCAAAGGCCCCAACACGCTCGCCAAACCTGCCGGGGACCCGGATC
>JAYVLW010000692.1:0-5061 GCA_043759315.1 Myxococcales bacterium | reverse complement strand
GTGGAGCCGACGATCTTGCGGATGCGGAAGTTCCCGAGGTCGGTGACGTAGACGTCGCCGGTCGCGGTGATCGCCATGCCTTGCGGATGGTTGAACTTCGCGTCGGTCATCGGGCCGTCGGCGAACCCGACGCCGCCGCCGGTGAACGTCGAGACCGCACCGTCGAGGCCGACGATGCGTAGGCGGTGGTTGTCGTAGTCGGCGACCACGAGCTTTCCATCGGGGCGCTGCACCAGGTGGTACGGCGTGGAGAAGCGCGCCGCGGCCCCGGTGTCGTCGACCATCCCTTTCGCGTCCCACACGCCGGCGAGCACCGTCATCTGCAGCGTGCTGGGGTTCAACACCTGAACGACGTGGTGCATGTAGTCGCTGACGGCGAGGCGACCATCGGAGAGCACCGCGAGCCCGCGCGGGCGGCCGACCTTCTGGACCACCATCTCGGCGGTCTTCGCCGTGATGTTGATCCGCCAGATGGTTCCCGACATCAGGTTGTGGCCGCCGCCGGTCGCGTCGTTATCGGTCGATGCGTAGAGCACGCCGTCCTTGCCGAAGGCGAGACCGAACGGGCGCTTGAAGTTCGCCTGCTTGATCAGCGTGGCCGTGTCGCCCGTCTCCGCGTCGACGACGCGGATCAGGTCGTTGTCGAAGTCCGCGACGTAGAGCTTCCCGTCCGGTCCGTAGGCGACGTTCACCGGGTTGTTGAGTCGGGCGACTCCCCGCGGACCGTCCTGCGCACCCGCCTCCGAGGCGCCGGTGAGCGTCGAGACGCCCTCGTACCAGGGCGGCGCCACGTCATCGCCCGACACGGTCGGATCGGTCGCGCAGCCGACGAGGCCGGCCGCCAGGAGAACGCACAGGGAGAGCTTGGTCCGCATCATGGTGGAGCTAGGTAGCAAGAACGCGGCCCAGCCTCGGGAACCGTCCGATCTCACGGAACCGCGTGCGTCCACGCGCACCCCCCAGTGCGACCGCGCGGCGCTGTCGCGATCCGTCTCGCTGGGAGCCGACCGAGCCGCTCGGGGCCCGCCGAAGCCGCTCCGCGTGCACCGGCGCCCGCGCGTTTTCGCACAGCGCTCGGAGACGCTCAGAACGTGGTGGTGACCAGTGGCAAGACCATCGGCGCGGCCCCGGTGGGCTCGTCGTCGTCGAAGGTGCGCCGGTAGCCGCGATACACCAGGTAGCCGAGGCCGACGTTCGCCGCCGCGTACACCAGGCGCGCGGGGAGCTGCTTCCAGCCCTTCATGCACCACAGGTTGAACGCCTTGACCACGTCGTTACCGGGGCCGAACAGGAGCACGTCCTTCGCGAAGTCGATCCACAGCCCTGTCGCAAACACGGTGAGCGCGAGCTGACCGTACTTGTTGTGCGGCCACGCGTCCGTGAGCACGAGGGACGCGAACCCACCGAGCAGGATCGCATCGGTGAGCTTCGGTGCGAGATAGAAGAAGATCCGATCGCCCTTGGACCGGAGACCGTGGACGTAGGTCCAGCCGAACCGGAAGTGCCCGGAGCGCGGATCGCGGCCGGGCGGGAACAGATGGATGCTATCGACGTCGGCGCCCACGAGCTTCGCACCGAGCGCGTGGCTGCCCTCGTGAAGGCCGACGCCGATCAGGTACGTCGGCGGCGCCATGCCGAGCCCGACGTAGAACAGGGTCCGGTCGCTCGGCTCGGCGCGCGCGGTGCCCGCCGCCACCACGAGCCCGACGAGGATGACCAGCGCGCGCACCGTGGGCGGACGATCGCATACAGTCGCCGTCATGGCGCGTGGGAAGACAAAGAAGCCGGTCGCAAAGACGGCCAAACCGAAGGCCAAGGCGAAGCCGAAGGCCGGGGCGAAACCAAAGGCCAAGGCGAAGCCGCCGAAGCACGTCGAGGAGCAAGCCGACGACGAAGGCGAGCCGAGCGACACGGAGCTGATGCTGCAGACGCTGGCGTGCCCTGTCTCGACGGCGGAGCGGCTCGCCGAGATCTGCGAGCACGCCGTGCTGCGCGTGAAGCAGGACCTCACGGGCATCGCGGCCGCGGAGCTCGTGTGGCGCAAGCGGCCCGAGCGCGAGGCCGTGGCCGTGGCCGTGCAGGGCCTGGCCACCGAGCTCGAGCGCCATGGCGAGGTGATGATCGCGCTCTACGAGCAGCTGCGCGCGATCGCCGAGGACGACGGGGAGCACGGTGATCTCGAGATCCCCGACGTGATCGATCGCCTGAAGCCGCTGCTCAACGCGCTGTCGCTGGAGGAATGACGTACAGCGCATCGACCTCGACGAACCCGAGGCGATGCGCGAGCCGCAACGACGCGTGGTTGTCCTCGTCGGCCCCCCACACGGGCTCGCGCCCCTGCGCGCGCTCGTCGCGGATCATCTGTGCGGCCACCAGCGTGCCGAGCCCGAGCTGCCGCGCGCCGGGCAGGGTGTCGACCGAGACATCGAAGTACGCGGCGCTGCGCCACGGGGCGTAGGCGAAGCACATCGGTAGCCCATCGACGAAGACGGTCCACACGGTGGTGGTGGCGGCGCGTAGCTCGGCGGCGAGCGCCGGCGGTACGTGGTCGAGCGGGGCATCGCCGAGCGGAACCGCGCCTTCGAGCTCGGGGAGCGAGTCAGGATCCGGCAGCGTGTGGAGAACCGCGCGCCCGTGGGGCAGGGGCGGAACGCCGGAGGTGAGGATCGTGTAGTCGGGAAACGTGCGGTGCAGCTCGGCGAGGTCCGCGGATCCGGTGATGACGAGCAGCCTCGCGCGCGGGCTGCCGACCGCGCCACCGCGCGCCCAGCTCTCCGGATCGGCCGCGATACCATGCGCCTCGATCCACCGGGGGACGTCCGGTAGCGCGAGGGTCATTGCTGCTTGGCGGGGAGACCGCGGAGGTAGCCGATGGCGGCCTTCGCGTCGTCGAGGAGGCAAGGGTTGAACGGGCGGTTGCGCATCGGCCCGCTCTTGATCTTCTTCACCACGGCGCGCTCGAGGGCGGCGACCGCGCGCGGATCGTTGAGCGCGCGGAGATGGCTGACCGCGTCCTGCCGCTTCTCGCACGTGGCTTCCTGATCGAGGTCGAGCGTGTAGGCGGCGAGCAGGTCGACCTGGTCGAGCAGCTTGCGTCGCTCCACGACCGGCCGCACCGCGTGCCGGCGCTCGAGGTCCTGGCTGACCGCGGCCTTGAGCAGCAGCTGCTTCGCTTCCGGGTCCGAGGTCTGCGCCCACAGCTCGAACGCGCGCGCGACCACCTTGACGTCCTTGTCGGCGGCCATCGCGCGGAGGCTCGCGCGCAGCATCGCGTTCGTCTCGAGGCCGACCTTCAGCGTCAGCGCGGTCTCGTACCCCGCGAGCGACGCCATGCTCTCGTGGTTCGCCGAGTGGGCGTGGCCGAGGATGAGCTGCGCCATCGGATCGTTCGCGATGGCGACCTTGTTGCCCTCGAGGATGGAGATCGCCTTGTCGGGCTGACCAGCCTCCAGCGCGGCGTTCGCCTGGCCCGCGGGCGACGCGGGATCGAGCTTCATGTCCTCGTCGTCGGTCTCGCCGCTCCCGGGACGCGTGACCACCGCGATCACGATGCCGAGCACGATCGCGACGCCGGCGATGGCCGCGTAGAGCGCCCACCTCGGCTTGCTCGCCTTCTTGCGCAGCGTGGTCGCGACGCTCGCGTCGGGCTCGAGCGCGTTGGCGACCCCGGAGTTGCCCGCGGGCGACGTCGCCTGGGCGAGCCGCTCTTCCGGGGTGAGCCCGAAGATCGGTTCGCCGCTCGGTCCGGTATAGGGCAGCCCGAGACCCACACCACCCTGCGGCATCTTCAGGTTGCTCTGCCGGTTCGCGGCGAGCTGCGACGGCAACCCCTGACCCTTCGCCGGGGTGGCAACCCGCGGAGCTTTCGGGACCGAGAGCTCCTCGTCGATCGCGTTCGCGATGTTCTCGGTGCTCGCGACCTCGCTCGCGAAGTCACTCGCTCCGGTGATTCTGACCTGACCGTCGTCGGAGACCAGCGGCTGGCTGCCCGTATCGCCGACGCGCTCGAAGCTGACATCGGTGACGCCGCCGTCGGGCGTCTCGAGCGCGTGCTCGACGGCCGCGAGGTAGATCTCCGCCGTCGCGTAGCGCTCGCCCGGCTTCTTCGTCAGGCCCTTCACGATCAGCCGCTCGATCGAGCTGGGGATCGGGCGGCCGCCCTTGATCATGCGCTGGCGCATCGGCGGCACCGGCCGCGCGGTGTGCATCGACATCACCTCGAGCTTGTCGTCGGAGTAGAACGGCGGTGCGCCGGCGAGCATCTCGTACGCCATCACGCTCGCGGCATACAGATCCGCGCGGCCATCCATCGGGTTGCCGAGCGCCTGCTCGGGCGCCATGTAGATCGGCGTCCCGAACGCCATGCCGGCTTGCGTGAGCTTCACGCCACCATCGTCGAGATCGACGCCGTTCATCGCCTTCGCGATCCCGAAGTCGAGGATCTTCGCGAAGTCGAGGTCATCGCCCTGGCGGATCAGGAAGATGTTCTCCGGCTTGATGTCGCGATGGATCAACCCGGCGCCGTGGATGTGCGCGAGGCCATCGAGGATGCCGGCGAGGATGTGCAGCGCGCGGCCGGGCGCGAGCTGACCATCTTGCTCGAGCACGTCGGCCAGCGACTTGCCGTCGAGCAGCTCCATCGCGAGGTACAGCGAACCATCGGGGAGGCGCCCGGAGTCGTAGACCGCGACGCAGTGCGGATGATCGATCTTGCCGACGGCGAGGGCTTCGCGCTCGAAGCGATTGCGCACGTCGGGCGACGCGGCGAGTGACGGATGCAGGATCTTCACCGCGACCTGCCGCCGCAGACCGACGTGCGCGGCGCGGTACACGAGACCCATCCCGCCGCGCCCGAGGGTTCCCTCGAGACGGTAGCGGCCATCGATCACCATGCCGATCAACTCCTCGCCATCGCCATCCAGAGGATTTGACGTGGTGAGGGCCACCGGATCGGTGCCGTCGTTGGGCCCCATGGGACGCACCATCATGCCATCTGCGGCGCGCCTCGCCCATCAACCCCCTGGGATTCCTCGCGATCACTCACGGTTAGGGTTGCCAGGC
>JAYVLW010000691.1:0-4054 GCA_043759315.1 Myxococcales bacterium | reverse complement strand
ACCAGCCGCGATCGCTGCGAGACGACGCGCGGCGCGTAGTTCCGGGACGACGGGTGCATCTGCAACCCTTTGAACACCTCGCGGCGATCCTTCATCGCGACGTGGAGCTCGAACGTCAGCACCTCGAGGTAGGTCGGCGCCGCGGCGCGGTGGCGCCGGTTGACCGGTGTCCCGGTCCCCCACTTGATCAGCTTGTCGCTGACCTCCGTGATCACCACGAAGTCCGAGTTCTCGCGGTCGTAGATCCGCACGGTCGCGCCGACCTCGAAGCCACGCGTCGAGTTGACGTGCGCCTCGCCCGAGCCGATGTCCAGGTCGCGCGTCAGCAGCGCTTGCGCGCCGGCTGCGTGCAAGCACTTGAACCAGATCGCGTTCCCCCACGTGCCCTCGTCGAGCGCTCGGATCTTGAGCGACGGCTTGTTCCAGTCATCGATCTGCACGTGCTCGGCGCACGCTGCGTGATCGAGACCAGGCAGCTCGCCCTCGGCCGGTGTGTGCGCGACGCGGACGATCCAGCAATCGGTCCCACCGTTGCGGAAGAACCCGTACACGGAGTCCGAGGTGTAGGAGGCGGTCGAGTAGCCGTAGATCTCCAGGAACTCGTCCCACGTCGTGATCCGCGTGGGCTCGTTCATCGGTCCCTTCTCGGTGGTCCCGACGAAGCCGGTGATCCGCGTGTTCGAGATCGAGATCGGTGGGGGAACCACCGAATCGAACGTTTGATAAACGCCAGGTGCTCGTGGATCTGCGGACGGTCGCATGCGCATGACAGAAACCCTTCCCGAGATGACTGCGAGGACCCTCGCCGGAGCTAGCGACGCCGTGCTTCGTTGATCTCGCGGTTGACCCGCGCGATCTCACGCAGCCAGACGTGCCGTTCTTCGTGCTCCATGTCGAGGATGTCGTCGATCGACCAGTGAAAGTGGTACGCGATGTAAGCGATCTCTTGGTAGAGCTGCTCGCGCGGATAGGTGGCGACCGCCGCCCAGGTTACCCCGGGCCAGACTGGCCACTACCTCCTTCGGTGAGCAAGGCACCCGTGACCATGTCGACGTCCATCTCGTGCTGACACTTCGAGCACGTGATGTGGTGTTTCGGTGTCCCGCCCTCTTCGTTGATCTTCCGGTAGAACTCCTGAAGATACGCGAGGTCGGTCGAGAACAAGTTCTCGATCATGTCGACGCTGATGTGTGGGTCGTCGCCGATCTTCACGATCACGCGGGACAGCAGCACGATCACCAGGTACGCGCGGTTCGACTGAACCCGGTAGTCCTGGAGCGGCAGGATCTCGTCGCGCGCAGTGGCGAGACGCATCACGCCGTCGCGATGCACTTCCCCTTTTTCGTCGACGTAGCCGCGCGGCAAGCGGAACGGAAACTGAGTCTTGAACGCCATCCTGATCTCCCGAAAACGAAAAACGCGGACTGCTCATCCACCTGGCTGAGCAGCCCGCATCCTACGATCGTTGGTCTAGAAAATCAGGCGTCGACGGTCTTCATGTCGAAGACCATGCTCTCGCAGTAGAGCTCGACGTTGAACTTCTTGATCTTCTCGGAGTTCGCCTCGACGTCGTCGTCGGAGAACTTCTTGAAGCCCAGGTGCTTCAGGTCGATGCGGCCCAGCTCGTCCTTGAGGTTCGGGCCGAGGAAGATGATCGCGCCATCCATCTCGTCCTCTTCCTTGCGGTTACCGTCGATGAACCACGAGCGGACCTTGTCGGCCCACTCCTGGTGGTCGTGGTACGAGATCGCGAGCTTGAGGTCCGGGATGGTCACCTTGGCGGGGACCTTGACCGGCTCGTTGCCGTGACCCTGCGGGTCCGGAGTGATCGCGCACTTCCAGGTGAACGAGTCGATCGACGACACGTTCGCCGTGGTCAGCTTGCCGACCTCGATGCGGTAGTTGTTGCAGGTCCACTGCTTCTGCGCGGTGCCGATCTTGCCCTTGATGATCTCGCCGCCACCCTTGGACCACTTGACGCGCTCCGGCTCGAACTCGACGTCGAAGTAGCAAGCATCCTTGCTATCGCCGGAGAGCTTCGGGACCGTGACGCCCGTGATCAGGGCGCCGAAGAACTCGATGCGCGACTGGGCCTTGTAGTCGAAGTCGGCCGCGATGAACTGGCCGTCCTGGGCCTGGTGGCCCTTGTCGAACGACTGCTTGATCCACGTGTACATGCCCTTGCCCATACCCATGCCGACCGTGGCCTTGCCGCCGGTCCACTTGAAGTTGGTGACATGCTTCTTCTGCCAGTTGTCGGGGCCGAGGTCGTTGGCCGCGATGTCGGCTTCCATCGCCAGACCGCTGAACTTCTTCAGGTAACCAACGCTGTAGCTACCGATGTCGAGCTGGAACCGTCCGCCAGTATATGTCCTCTTATCAGCCATGGTTCTGTCCCTTCTGCTGTGTCGTTCGCCGGCCCGTCACGGAACTCATCGGTGGCCACAACGCTGACCTGCCATCCCCGCAGGGCGCTTGGCCCTGCCCGACCTCTCTTGTAGACGCCGATGTTTCCCCTGCCGTTTTCGAAAGCTCTCTCTGGCCGTCGAGTCCACCCAGGGGCCGCATCGCCGCTGGGTGCCCGCTTTTCGTCTGCCTCTTACGCCGTCGAAGGCCGTGGGCTTCCCCGGAGATCTTCGACTTCGTAATGGGCCCCAGGACCCGTAGGTCCTGGAACTACCAGTGACGACTACTCTTCGACGCCGCCGCCGGAGGCCATCTGGCCAATCCGGAAGATCACGAACTCGGCCGGCTTCACCGGGGCGAGGCCGATCTCGACGACCAGCTGACCGGCGTCGATGACCTCGGGCGGGTTGGTCTCCTCGTCGCACTTGACGTAGAAGGCCTGCTCCGGCGAGGTGCCCATGAGGGCGCCGTTACGCCACAGGAGCGTGAGGAACGACGAGATCGTCCGCTGCACGCGCTTCCAGAGGCGATGGTCGTTGGGCTCGAACACCACCCACTGGGTGGCGCGCTCGATGCTCGACTCGACCATGATGAACAGGCGGCGAACGTTGATGTAGCGCCACGACGGGTCGCTCGACAGCGTGCGCGCGCCCCAGATGCGGATCGCGCCGCTCATGAAGCGAATGGCGTTGATGCCCTTCGGGTTGAGCAGATCCTGCTCGCCCTTGGACACGTTGTACTTCATGCCGAGCGCGCCGCGGATGATCTCGTTGGCGGGCGCCTTGTGGACGCCGCGCTCCGAGTCAGTGCGCGAGTAGACGCCGCAGATGTGACCCGACGGCGGGACGAAGATGTTGCCCTTGTCCGGATCGTAGACCTGGATCCACGGGAAGTAGTACGCGCCGTACTTCGAGTCGCGCGGCTTCGGGAGCTTGTCGACGCCGCCGGTGATCGTCTCCGGCGAATCGAGGACCGCGAACCGATCCTTGCGCGTCTCGGCGTGCGAGAGCAGCGCGTCCTGAACGGCCGGCGAGATCTGGCCGGGAGCCGCGATGATCGCGATCTCGTCGATCTCGTCGAGGCACTTGAGGCCGGTGCGCGCACCGGGGCCGCCGTCGCGACCGATGTACAGGCCATCACGGCCACCACCGCCAACCGCCGGAGCCGCAGGCGCTTTCTCGTCCTTCTTGTCGCCGGTCGCCGGCTTGACTTCAACCTTGGTGCCCTCGGGGGCGCCGACGTTGACGACAAAGCAGCGCGAGCCGCCGTTGTTGAAGAAGCCGTAGATGCCGTGAGCGAGGTGCTCGCTGCAATCCTTGAAGTCGCCGAACGTCTTCACGAACTGCGACCAGTTCGTGATGAGGACGGCCTCGTTCAGCGGGCCCTTGGCCGACTCACCGAGGAACCCGACGGTGTTCGTACCGACGGCCTCGATGGGCTTGGATCCACGATCGACTTCTTCGACGTATACGCCTGGGGACAGGTAGCTGGTAGCCATTCTGGTGTTCTCCTTGTCGTTGCCGATGACGGTGGTCTTCGCCCGTCTACCGGTGTCGTGCGGGCGCATGATCGCGCTCGCATCGAAAGCCTATTTCTTTCCGCCGCCGCCTCCGCCGCCGAGATCGAGCCGCTTCGCCGCGGCAAAGAA
>JAYVLW010000690.1:0-14535 GCA_043759315.1 Myxococcales bacterium | reverse complement strand
CGGCCGAAGTCCTCGCGGATCAGCACGCGGCCCGCATCGAGATCGATCGGGATCGGAACGCCGTCGGGGCGATACCTGAACGGCGTCTGCTTACCGGTGCGCAGATCGATCCAGCGCCAGTCCTCGGCGAGGTTGCGCCAGGACAGCAGCGTGTCGTCGTCCACGAACAGCGCCTGCGCTCCGATCCCGACGGGCACGCGGCGCGGTGCGACCGTGTCGAGATCGAACAGCAGGATCAGCCCGGCGCCGACCACCGCAAACCGCGACTGGCCGACGCGCGCGGCGATCCGTAGATTCGCGACGGGCGTCGGCAGCGCGACCTCCAGGTCGAGCTGGTCGCCGGTCAGGTACAGCTTGCCATCGATGCTCGGCACGATCATGACGTGATCGCCGGCCTCGGTGAGCCGGTAGGTGAATCCCCGCACGCCGGTCCGGCTCGTGAACACGAAGGAGCGGTAGGCGAGGACCTCGCCGGTGGTGACGTAGAAGTTCAGCTCGTCCCCGCGGAACGCCAGATCGATCACGCGGGTGTTCGGGGTGGGGTTGGCCGCGATCTCGGTCCACCGGATCGGCGCGTCGACGGTCGCGATCCACAGCTTCTGATCGTCGAGCACTGCGACGCGGCGGTGGTCGGAGACCGCCAGGCGCTGGATCGAGCCCGGGCGCGCGCCGAGCTCCTTGCCGGTGGGATCGAGGACGATCACGCCCTGCTTGTCGACGAGCGCGAGCCACGAGCCATCCGGCGCGATCGTCTGATCGGTGACCACGTGCCCTTCCCACAGCGGGAGCTGCGCGCCGGCGCTCGGATCGTAGAGCGACGCACGCTTCTGCGCGTCGACGAGAATCACGTGCGTGCCCGTGGCATCGGCGACCGCGAACGAGAGCGGTGGCAGCGCGGTGGGCGAGGTCATGCTGGTGACCGGATCGAGGATCTCCGGAGGCTCCGTGTCGCCGTAAGCGAGGATCTTGTTCCCGGCGAGCCACACCGTACGAACCGCGCGCGCGTACGGCCGGGAGGCGACGAGGCGACGCCGATCGAGATCCCAGACGCGCAACATCCGACTGCGACCGTCGCGAGACAGCTGGAGCAGCAACTTTCCGTCGGGGGACAGCTCGGTGGAGAGCGTGAGGTCGTCCGTCGAGTGAATGGCGAACCACGAGCCGCGCATCACCGCGGCCTGCGCCACTGCCTTGGCCTCCTCGATCTTCGGCGAGCTCGGAGCGAGCTGCTTGAGCGTGGCGAGCGCCTCCGTCGGATTCGTCGCCACCTGCGCGCGCGCCTGCGTGACGATCAGCGTGTCGTTGCGTTCCGCAAGGCGATCGCGCGCCGCTTCGGCGGCGCGCTTGTCGAGCTCGGCGGCCTGCCGCGCGGAGCTGGCCTCGTCGCGCTCGGAGATGACGCGGCCGACGCTGATCCACGCGAGCACGGCGAGCACGACCATCGCCGCCGCTGCGATCGTGAGTGCGGCGCGGTGCCGCTTCGCGAACCGCCCGATCCGCTGGCGCGGCGTGTAGCGGTGCGCCGCCACGAGCTGCCCCGCGAGGAACCGCCGCACGTCCTCGCCGAGCGCGCCCGCGTTCGGGTACCGCGTCTCGGGCTCGAACGACAGCGCCTTGTCGACGATCGCGACGAGCTCGACCGGAGCGCCCGGTGCGGCCTCGGCGAGTGGTAGCACCTCGTGCTTGAGCGTTCCTTCCAGGACCTCGGTCGCGCTGGTGCCCGCGTGCGGCGGACCACCGGCGAGCAGCTGGTACAGCGTGGCGCCGAGAGCATAGACATCGCTGCGGGCGCCGAGCTCGTCACCCCGAACCTGCTCCGGCGCCATGAAGCCGGGGGTGCCGAACACGGAGCCGACCTGGGTCTGCAGACTATCGCCAGCGGAAGGGATGTTCAGCGCGATCCCCGGCTCCGGATCTTCCTCGCCGACCACCTTCGCGAGGCCCCAGTCGATGACGACGGTCTCACCGAGCTCGCCGACGAGGATATTCGCGGGCTTGAGGTCGCGGTGGATCACGCCGCGGCGGTGCGCGTGCGCGACGGCGTCGATCGCGGCGAGCACGTTCGGCAACAGCACGAGGCGCTCGGCGAGGTTCGGTGCGCGCTTGATGATCTCGTCCAGCGGGCGGCCGGTCACCCGGCGCATGACGTAGAACGGCCGGCCGTCCGCGTGGGTGCCCGAGTCGTAGAGCGGCACGATCGCGGGGTGCTCGAGGCGCGCCGTGATCTGGACCTCGCGCGCGAAGCGCTTCGCGACGCCGGGGCCCTTCGGCAGCACCTCCTTCAGCGCGACCGTGCGGCCGAGCTGGGTATCGAACGCCTCGACCACCCGCCCCAAGCCGCCGCGACCGAGCTCGGCACCGAGGCGATAGCGCTGGTACGGCGGGATCGATGCCCTCGACGAGCGCATCGGGTTTCCATCGACATCCGTCGGCGGCTCGCTCGCGGGGATGGTGTCATCCAGCCCGTCTCGCTCGCCCGAGCCGCCGCCCATCCGCTAGTCCAGATCCCAGTCGATATCGGAGATGCTCTTGTCGCCGCGAATGTTGACCGCGCGCGTGCGCTCGTCGACAGGCGGCTGGTCGACCTTGCGCTTGCGCTCCATCGCGGCGAAACCGTCGATGTTCGCCATCCGCGTGGCTTCGTCGTTGCCGTAGTCCGGATCGGTGGTGGGGGCCTGCTGGAGGAACTTCGCGTGCGGGTCGATCTCGGTGCCGGGGTCGCGCTCGCTGAACGGTTCGTCGAACGCTCGCGCGTCGATGTTCGCCATCCGCGTGGGCTCCTCGGTGAACTGCGACGACTTCGGCGGCGGCACGGCCTTCGCCTGCACCGCCTTCGTCGGCAGAAACGTCGGCGCCTTCTGCCGCGGGCCATCGGGCATCTGGTTCTCGTGGGCGCGTAACGCGGTCAGCAGCTCGTCGTCGACCTGGCGCGTGGCCTCGTCGCCGAACGGCGAAGGCACAGGACGGCGCGCCGGTGGGCGCGGCGGCGACGTGGGGGGCACGGGAGGCCGCCCGGAGCTCGCCGGAGGCGGCGGTGGCGCAGCGGTGGCGCGCTTGGTGCGGGCGTTCTTCCCGGCCTGGGCCTGCGCGAGGCCGACGACCACGGCGGGCTTCGCGGGCACGTCCGGGCGCGGCTGCATCGGCGGCGGCGGGTTCGCCGGCGAGTCGTCTTCGAAGTCGAAGTCGTAGTCGCGGCCGCCCTTGCCGGGCGCGGCACCGATGTAGACCTGCGAATCCTCGTCGGCGAGGCGGCCGCCTTCATCGCGGAGCATGCGGAGGATACGGGTACGCTCGCCTGCAGACAGCTGATCGCGGCGCCCGTGACCGGTGTGGGTGTGCGCGTTCGAGCTGGGCCCGACGCCCGTGCCATCCTGCGACCGACCGCGCTTCGCGAACTCGCTGAGCGGGACCGGTGCATCGAACTTCTTGCCGCGCACGCTGCTCGGCGACGGCGGTGGCGACGGCGCCTTGGCGCCACCGGCGGCGACGGGCTTCTGCACGCCTGGGTTCGTGTGGGAGCGGTTCGAGAAGATGCTGGTCGCGGAGCGCAGCCACTTGCGCGGTCCGGACATCTGCTCGCCGCCCATCGGCATCGGTAGCGACACGGCGGCCGCCGCGGCCGGCATCGACGGCGCGATGCCCGTGCTGCCCCCGAGCACTTGCGCCGCTGCACGGGCCGCATCCTCGGGGCACGGCGCCGCGCGCAGCACGAAGCGACGCACGATGTCGTCGCTCTTGCCCATCTGGTACTGGTGCGGGCGCTCGACGAACCGGATGCCCATCTTCTCGAGCCACTGCACCGGCGGATCGGCGCCGATCAGCACGAACGCGGCGTCGTTGGCGTAGCGTTTCTGCGAACCATCGCCGAGCGCGAGGGTCACGGACTCGGGTTCGAAGCCGAGCACCTGCGAGCCGAGCTTCGCCTTGATCCTGCCCTCCGACGCGTACTGCTCGATCGTGGACTTGTTCTTCGGGGCGGCGCGATTGAAGCCCTTGCCGCGGTAGCTGATCATCACCTTCGCGCCCGCGTCCGCGAGCGCCAGCGCCGCTTCACAGGCCGAGTCACCGCCGCCGACGACGAGCACGGTCTTGCCACGCCACTCGTCCGGATCCTCGAGCAGGCTGAACACCTTCGGGAGGTTCTCGCCCTGGACCTGAAGCGTACGCGGCTTGCCGCGGGTGCCGATCGACATCACGACGCGCGCTGCTCGATATGCGCCGACCGTCGTGCGGATATCGAACGCGCCATCGCCGCCGCGCTGCACGCTCTCGACCGACTCGCCCTGCTTGATCTTCATGCCGACGCGCTCGAACAGCTCGCGCCAGATCGGGATCAGCTGCTCCTTCGTGGAGTCGAACACCGGCAACAGCGAGATGTTGTCGGAGTCGTAGGGCTCGGCCATCACGAGCTTGCCCTTGGGGTAGCGCGCGATCGTCGATGCGATCTCCTGCTCCTTCTCGAGGACCACGTACGACAGCCCGCGCTGGATGCACGACAGCGCCGCCGACAACCCGCCCGGGCCGGAGCCGACGATCGCGACGTCGTAGGTGTCCGCCGCCTGGCCGATCGCGCCGGGGCGAAGGCCGCCGGCGAGCATGTGCTCGACCACGGCACGGCCCAGGTTCGCGGCGTTCTTGACCAGCGGCTTGCCGGCGACCTCGCCGATCAGGTACTGGCCGGGCACGGCGGTCTGAAAGTTCTCGTCGATCTCGGGGATCTTGAGCGGTGGCGGAACCGAGCCCTCTGGAAACATCACGAGCGCTTCGGTCGGGCACGCGAACATGCACGCCTCGCACTGGATGCAGTCCTGGAAGCGGAGCACCCGGCTCTTGTTCGCGACCAGGTCGAGCACGTTGGTGGGGCACACCGCAACACACGCGTCGCAGCCCGTGCAGCGATCGTCGTTGATGTCGTGCACCAGGATCCGGGGACCTACCGTGGTGGCCGGTGCCACCATGGCGGAATGGTGCTTGCGGGCAGAGAGCATCGTGAACACCGCCATCACGAGGACGGCGAGGCCCCCGAGCGCCAGCGGGACGACCCAGGTCACCCGTTCAGGATACCTCAATTGCCGCGCTGTGCCGAATCGTTACCCCTCGACGTGGCTGACCAGGAATTCCCTGACTTCCCGCATGAGTCCGTCGAGATCGCGGCCCTCGACCTCGATCGGTGAGCCGACCGTGACCTCGACGCGCTGACCCGCGCGCATGAGCCGGTCACCGCGCCGCATGACGTCGATGGTGCCGCGGATCGCGACAGGGACGATCGGTGCGCGCGTCCCGAGCGCCAGGTGGAACCCGCCCTTCTTGAGCTTCCCGATCGAGCCATCGAGCGACCGCGTACCTTCCGGCGCGAGGTAGATGCTGACGCCCTCGCGAACCAGCTTCGCGGCGTACTGGATCGACTTCATCGCGCGCTCGTGGTTCCCACGATCGACCTCCACGAACTCGGCGGCGCGGAGCCCTCGTCCCCACAGTGGGACATCGAACAATTCTTTCTTCGCCAGCATCCGGATCGAGGGCGACGGCAATGTGGCGTAGAGGATGGGGATGTCGAGGTGGCTCTGGTGATTCGACATGTAGACGTAAGCGCGGTCGGGCGGGACCTGCTCGGCTCCCGTCGTCACGAGGTCGATGTCGAGCAGGTCGATCACCTTGCGACCGAACCAGTGGGTGCGCTCGTCGATCGCCGCGCGCTGCAGATCTCCGCGCACCAGATCGAGAAGTGACGGCGCCGTGACGCGCGCCATCGCCCCCAGGACGCGGAGGCTTGCGATGAGCGACATCGGCGGATGTTCGCACGTGAGTGCGCCGAGGTGGGAGATGTGGTGCGGTTGCGCTGCAACGGCACGCGATGCGCGATCAACCGCACGTGTTACGGTGTTCACGATGTCGCGGACGCTAGCGGTTGTCGCCGCTTGCCTGGTGCTGTGCATTCGCACGGCCGCTGCCGACTCGACAGATACGAACGTCTCGCAGCTCGCGACCGGCGGCAGCTACAAGGTGCGGCTCGCCGCGGCCCTTTCGCTTTCGAAGTCGCGCGATCCGCGCGCCGTGATCGCGGTGGGTGATGCGCTGACGAACGATGGAGATCCCACCATTCGCCGCGTGGCCGCGCTCGCGCTCGAGAAGATGATCGATTCACGGACTCCCGATGATGCGCGCGAGCTCGGCCTGACCGCGCTCGAGGAAGCGTCGAGGAACGATCGCGATGCGAAGGTTCGCGATACCGCGCTGAAGGCGCTGAAGGCGCTCGGGGGGCTCAAGCGCAAGCGCGGCACGGCGAGCACGCCGACGTCGGGCCGGCCAAGCGTATTCGTCAACGTCGATCCCATGACGGACCAGTCGAACAAGTTGCCCAAGGACGCCAGTGACCGCGTGATGAGGATCGTGAAGTCCAAGGTCGAGGGCACGGGCTACGCGACGAGCTGGCCCGGTGGTCTTCCCACCTCGGCCGAGCTGACCTCCGCGCGGTCCCGCGGCTTCATCGTGGCGTCGACCGTGAAGAAGCTCGACATCACGAAGACCGGAACGCAGACGCAGATCGCGTGCACCGTCGCGATCCGCGTGGCGCCGTGGCAGGGCAAGGACGGCGGCGAGAAGTGGGAAGCGAACCGCGCCGCGTCGGCGAGCGGCTCCGCGAAGGCGACGACCGGTCCGAAGGAGCGCGACATCCAGAGCGGCGTACGTGACTGCCTCGAGGCGGTCGCGGAGGACGTCACCGCACGGCAGGTCGTGCCGTTCCTCAAGCAGATCGCGCAGGCCGGAAGCTAAGCCGAAGCGCTGCGCGGATCGATCATCCGCCCCATCGCGATCCGTTCCGTGCACACGCGCCCACCGTGGCGCGAGCGCTCGCGGCCGACCCGGCACGCGGATGGCAGGAGTCAGCTGCATATGACTCGCCTCGTTCACGTTCGTCGCCTGGCCCTCCTCGCGTTCGGCGCGCTCGGCATCGCGGTCGCCTGCCGCACTGCCGCACCCGAAGGGCAACCCATGGGCCCGCGCCCGGGCCCGGTCGAGCCCTCCTCGAATCCGGTTCCGGGCGTCCCGGATCCCACGCTCCCCGGGGGGCCTGGCCCGACGTTCCCGACCCCCGACGCGCCGCCCGCGTCACCGGGGCCGATCTCGTCACGCGAGGTGCCCACGCCGTCGTACCAGGCCGCCGCCGAGCCCGCGCAGATCCCACGCGACGCGGGTGTGGATGCGGTGATGTCCGATGCGACGACGTTGCCGCCGATCGGCGATGCGATGCCCACCGACGCCGCGAGGACACTACAGCCGTAGCAGGGAAGCGCTCCGCGCCACCTGCGCACGTCGGAAGAGCTCGGACGTGCTCGGCACGTCGCTCGCACCGCCCACGACGATGCGCACCACCCTCGCCTTGCTGTTGGCCGGCCCCGCACCAGGCCCCGTGACGCCACCCGCGCCTGCGCCGGGCACGAACCCGCCGTCGCCATCGACGCCGGACCGCCGTTAGCATAGACAGTGAGGATGGAACCTGCGGCCGTCGCAGCGATGCTTCGCGAGCTCGCGGTCTATTACGAGCTCGACGGCGACCGACACCGCACGTTCGCGTATGACCGCGCCGCGAAGTCGATCGAGCAGGCAAAGGGTCTGCACCGGCTGATCGACGAGGGTCGCCTCGAGGAGCTGCCAGGCGTGGGCCCCTCGATCGCGCGGGTCATCGCGGAGCTCGCCCGGCGCGGCACCGTCGCCGTACTGGAGAGGCTGCGCGCGAAGTGGCCCGCGGTGGTCATCGAGCTCGCCCAGCTTCCATCGCTCGGCGTGACCAAGGCGCGGAAGCTGTTCGAGGCTCTCCATCCGGCGGACCTCGATGCGGTCGCGGCGCTGTGCCAGGCGCACGTGATCAGCGAGCTGCCCGGGTTCGGCAAGCTCAGCGAGAAGAAGATCCTCGAGGCGATCGAGGAGCGGCGGCTCAAGGGCACGCGCGTGCTCCTGCTCGATGCCGAGGGCAGCGCACTCTCGCTCGCCCACCACCTCAAGACCGATCCGGCGGCGATCACCGTGGAGGTCTGCGGGCCGGTACGGCGGTGGTGCGAGATCGTCGATCACCTCGCGTACGCGGTGGCGACGCATGCACCCGAGGCCATGATCGAGCGCCTCGCGAGCTTTGGCCTCGTCACCTCGGTGGATCGAGCTCGCGACGCGGAGCAGGCGCCCGTCATCGCGTACCTCGCCGGTGGGCTGCGGGCCGACCTTTACCTCGCGGCGCCGGCGAAGCTCGGCTGGGCGCAGATCCGCGCCACCGGTTCGCCCGAGCACGTCGCGCTGCTCGAGGCACGCGCCCGCGCCCGTGGGACGAGTCTCTCGATCCTCGAGGCAGCGGACGAGCGGCACGTCTACACGGCGCTCGGCCTGCCGTGGATGCCGCCGGAGGTACGCGACGGCACCGACGAGGTCACCGCGGCGATCGCCGGCGATCACTTCACGGACCTGATCACGCTCGACGATCTGACGACCGCCACGCACTGCCACACCACGTACTCCGATGGCCGCAACACGGTCGCCGAGATGGTGCGCGCTGCCGCCGAGCTCGGGTTCGACGCGATCACGATCACCGATCATTCTGCCGCCGCCAGCTACGCGGGCGGCCTCACGCTGGAGTCGCTGCGCGCGCAGGCCGCCGAGATCGCCGGCCTCGTCGCACCGGAGGCCCGCGTGCTGCGCGGCACCGAGGCCGACATCCTCGCCGACGGTACGATCGACGTGCCACCCGAGATCATCCCCGAGCTCGACGTGATCATCGCGAGCGTCCACCAGAGGTTCCAGCTCGACGAGGACGGCATGACGAACCGCCTCGTCGCGGCGATGCGCCAGCCGTTCTTCAAGATCTGGGGCCACGCGCTCGGCCGGCTGGTGCTGCGCCGCGATCCGATCAAGTGCCGCGTCGAGGACATCCTCGATGCCGCCGCCGAGTCGCGCGCCGCGATCGAGATCAACGGCGATCCGCACCGCCTCGATCTCGATCCCGTCAACGCCCGCAAGGCCTCGGCACGCGGCCTGAAGTTCGTGCTGTCGAGCGACGCTCACTCCACCAACGGGCTCGGCATGGTGAAGTACGCCGTGGCGATGGCGCGCCGCGCACGCATCCGGCGCTCGCAGGTGCTCAATGCCCTACCGCCCGACGAGCTGGCCGAGATCGTGGCACCGAACCATTCGCGGTGGCGGTAGCGTGCGTGGTCAGAACTGTCAGCCGTCCATCGTCGAGGAATCCGTTCACCTCCAGTTATGATGGGTTGCTCACCTATGACTCATGATGGATACTCGCAGCATGGCAGCGCGACCTGTACAGATCTCGATGGACACGGGACTTCTCGCGCGGATCGACCGCGACCCGCAGACCAAGAAGCTTGGTCGCTCGGGGTTCATCCGGCGCGCGGTCGAGGTGTATCTCGAAGCCAAGCGTCACCGCGCGGTCGACAACCAGCTGACCAAGGCATTCGGTCCCCACGCCGCGGGGATGCTGCGCGAGGTCGAAGGCATCCTTGAGGTTCAAGCGTGGCCCGAGGACTGAACCGCGGTGAGGTCTGGCTCTGCACGTTCCCGCCGCCCAACAAACGAAGACCGGTCGTGATCATCGGCAGGCAGGCGCTCCTCGGCCTGCTGAACACCGTGACCGTAGTACCGATCACGAGCACGATCCGTCAGGCTCCAACCGAGGTGGTCCTTGGCATCGAGGATGGCCTGAAGGGACCCTGCTGCGCGAACCTGACCCACATCGTGACCCTCCCGAAGACACGCCTCGCGCAGTACGTCGGCACCGTTCGCCGGGACAAGCTCGACGAGGTTTGCACGGCGCTTGCGATCGCGGTCGGTTGCGACTGATGCATTGCAGGCGGGTTAGAACACCGTCCCGGCCTGCTTGATCGTCACGGTGAGCGTCCCGATCGGCTCGCCCGAGCCGCCCTCGTTCGCGCGGTACTCGTACCCGACCATCACGCGCCGCCACGCGACGTGCACGCCGAGCCGCCACGCACGCTGCCACGCGCCCTCGCCGTAGCCGCCGGGCAACGCGAGCGCGGCGTCGCTGACGCGATAGCGCGTCACCGCGAGTTCGCCGTGGAGCCCGAGCTCCAGTCCGCGGATCCGACCGATGAAGCGCCCGCCGCCGGCGACCTCGAGCCACGACACGCCGGTCCCGAGCGCGAGCTGCGTGTCCGCACCGCCGTATGCCTGCGCCTCGGGGATGCCGATGCAACCGAGGACACGGCTGCCGGCGACGATGCCGATCGAGCGCTCCGCGATGTAGTCGTGCTGCAGGCCCTGATCGAGCGTGGGCCCCGTGCCGGTCGTGGCGTGCCATGCGTTCTGCATCCACCGCCCGCCGAGGTTGCCGGTGAACGCGGGACCGAGCCTCACCGCGATCGTCAGCTCGCGCGCGCGCGGCGCTCCCCAGGTGCGTTCGCCGGTCGCGAACATCTCGAGGAGATCTTCGCGGCGCCTCCCGCCGACCTCGGTCAGCCAGCGATGCCACAGCGAGCCGCCGAGCTGCGCGCCGCGCCACGGCCGCCACAAGGCGACACCGAGATCCGTCGTGAAGCCGCTGTCGTCGAGAGGCGGCGTCACATCGGTGAACGCGTCGTTGCTGACGGTGATCCGCGCGTCCGCGTGCGCTGACGACGACGACGCGAGCGCGAGCGCGAGCGCGGCGACCGCCTTCACGTGGAGCGCTTGAGCCCGTGCGGCAGATCGAACGCGATGATCGCGAGTGGCATGATCGCGGTGAGGATCGGCACCCACAGTGGCTGGTGGAACACGCCGACCGCGGTCAGCGCCGAAACCGCCAGTAGCAGCAGCACGCGCAGCTGCGCGTACTTCCGTCGGCGCGGCGTCGAGAGGAACAGCAGGGCGAGATCGAAGGGCATCAGCACGAACGCCACCTCGTTCCACCGGATGCCCGGGAGCGAGGAGCCGAGCACGAGCGCGTAGATGATCACGCCCCACAGCGTCAGATAGAGGGTGGCGGAGACGAGCGCGATCTTCTCGAACCGCCGCCGCCACTGCGCGAGGAGCACCGGCAGCGCGAACAGCGCGGCGACGAGCATGAACTTCCAGCGTCCCGTGCCGCCCTCGTGAGGGAACTCCGGACCGGAGCGCTTGTAGAGCAGCCGCGGCTCCGCGTGAAACCGCAGCGTGACCTCGCGACGCAGCACGTCGGGCGAGAACATCGCCTGGTACAGGGTCGGCGTCGCATCGAGCGCGCGGCCGAGCACGAAGTCGGCGAGCGCGACCAGTGGCTCGGCGCTGGCGAGGCCGCGCGCACCCAGCGCGCGAAACGTCAGCGGGAACGGTTCGTCGGCGCCGGCCCGCAGCTTCCCACCGCTCCCGCGATCGATCAGGTCGCGGATGCGCGTGGTGCAGTTGTCGAAGAAGTGATCGTAGAGGTAGTAGCGGTTCGCCTCCTCGATGTCGCTCCACAGCTTCGCTTCGATCGTCCGCTTGCCCGCCGCCGAGAGCGGCAGCGTCTGCGCCCAGATGTCACGGTCCTCCCACGTGTAGAACCCGACGAGCGAGCCCATCGACTCGGCCTCGGCCCAGAACCTCTGCTCGCTTCTCAAGAACCGATAGACCAGCGCCGTTCCCGCATCGAAGTCGGTGACGCCATAGTTGAAGCACACCGGGATCAGGCTGGAGTCGTGGTAGCGGAGGCAGAGCGCCGCGTGGCCGAACTTCTCGAAGATCCGGTCGCCAACACCGAGAGTGATCAGCTCGATATCGGGCGGCTCGTCCTCGACGGGGCCGGCGAAGGCATGATCCATCCCGAGCTGCACGGGCTGCGCGTGCGCGACACCGCACGCGAGCAGCAGGACCGCGAAGACGCGGACCGCGATCACGGCGCCGCGGGCTTCTCGAAGATCTTGGGATCCACCGTGGGATCGATCTCCACCGACTTCACGACGAGGTCCGTGGACCGCGCGCCCTTGCCGGTGCCCGCGCTCTTGCGCTTGAACGCGATCTTGATCCCGCTGACCTCCTTGTAGTCGGTGAAGTCATCGATCTCGGCGCTGCCGCCCTCGTTGTACGAGACCCGCGACACGAGCTTCGTCTTCTTGTCGATGAACAGCTTGAGCTCGATGCCGAACGGCGACCTCAGGGCGAACACGGTCTGCGGCTTGCCATCGATCGACTCGTCGGGCTGCGGCGTGATCTGTGCCGCCGGATCCGCCGCCTTGAGCAGCAGCAGCTCGGGCTCGCGCCAGCGCTCGAAGTCGATCGCCTGCACGTCCGCCCCGCCGATGTCGGCGATCACCGACTTGCCGGTCTGCGGATCCGGGCCGATCTGCCAGCCGGCCTTGCCGACGACGCCGATCACGACCTTGACCTTCTCCATCAGCGTCGCGTCGATCCGGATCTTGTCGGGGAGCACGAACGTGCGCTCGGTCTCGACCGGCACCGTCTGCGGACCGATCGACGTGCTACCGCTCGCGACCATCTTGATCGCCTTGATCCCGGCGAGCTTCCCTTTGCCGCCCTTCGCGGCGAGCGCCTCGTCGATCGCCTTCTTCGTCGCCACGAGCGCCTTGGGATCGACCGGCGCGGTGACCTGGGGGAGCTCCGGCGTGACCGGCTCGGTGAACGCCACCTTCTCGTAGCGCCAGCCCTCCTTCTTGAGCTGCGGCTCGAGGTCCTTCGCGTCGCCGACCATCACGACCACGTAGGCGCGCGGATCGAGGATCTCCGACGCGGCGCGCTTCGCCGACGCGACATCGACCTTGCCGACCGCGAGCGGGAAGTTCGTCAGGTACTCCTTGCCGAAGCCGTGCAGCTCCGCGCCGATCAACGCGGCGCCCACATCGGAGGCCGCCTGGAACCGCAGGCCATAGCCGCCCGCGATGTTCGAGACCGCCGCCGTCACCTCGTCCTGGGTGGGGCCGTCCTTCGCCATCTTCGCGATCTCGCCGAGGATCAGCTTCGTGGTCGCGACCGCCTCGGCGTTGCGGGTGAACGTCGATGCCACGAACGAGCCCTTGTCGATATTGCGATCGAAGCTCGAGCTCGCACCGTACGTCTTGCCGCCGACGACGCGGACCACCTTCATGAGGCGGGAGCTGAACGCGCCGCCACCCAGCGTGTAGTTCCACACGAGCGAGTCGAAGAACCGCGGATCGTCGTGCTTGATGCCGAACTGCGCGACGCGGATGTGTGTCTGCGTCTGGCCCGGCTTGTCGACGAGGCGGATCCGGCTGCCCGACAGCCCCTGCTCCTTGAACTGCGGGGTCGGAGGCACCGGGCCCTTGGCCCATCTGCCGAACGTGCGCTCGAGGTCGCCCTTGAGCTTCTTCGCGTCGACGTCCCCGGTGACCACGAGCATCGCGTTCGCCGGGACGAACCATGCCCGGTGCCAGGCGACGAGATCCTCGCGCTTGAGCGCACCGACCGAAGCTTCGCTGCTGATCCAGCCACGCACGTGATCGTTGCCCCACAGCAGATTCTGCACGTGCGCCGAGGCCTGAGCGCCCGCGTCGTCGAGACGCTGGCGAACCTCGGCGAGCAGCCCCTCGCGGACCTTGATCAGCTCCGCATCGGCGAAGCTCGGCTGCGTCAACATGTCGGGCAGCAGGTCGAGGCACACGTTCGTGTTGCGCGCGAGCACGCTGCACGACAGCAGCGTCGCCTCGAACGTGGCATCCGCGGCGATCGTGCCGCCGACGAAGTCGATCGCCTTCGCGATCGCGAGGGCATCGCGCTTCTTCGTGCCCTTCACCAGCATGTTCGCCGTCGCCTCGGCCACGCCGAGACGCGAGCGCGGCTCGTGCATGCGGCCCGCGCGGACCGCGATCTGGAAGCTGACCACCGGCAGTCGATCGCTCTTGATGACGTAGACCTCGAGGCCGTTGGAGAGCTTGAGCTCGTCGATCTTCGGCAGCTCGACCGCCGACGGTGCCGCCGCGGCCGGCGGCTTCAGCAGATCGGTCCTGCCCGACCACGCATCGACGACGGTCGGCGCCTTCGTCGGCGGCGGCTTCGAGACGTTGGTGTCGCCGTCACCGGGGAGCACCGGCACGACGGTCGGAGTGGGCTTCGGGCCGCAGGCGGCCACGAGGAGCGTAGCGAGAAGTGCGCGCTTCATGATCAGCGACCCTTCGGCGGAATGACCACGATCGTCGCGCGGTCGGGAGCCATGTACTGCTTGACCACGCGCTGCACGTCGGCGGCGGTGACCTTCTCGATCGAATCGACGTCCTTGATGAACGAGCTCGGGTTGCCGGTGAGGATCCACGAGCGACCGATCGCCTCGGCGAGGCCCTGCACGTTCTCGAGCGAGAACACGAAACCCGACTGCACCTGGTTCTTGGCCTTGCGCAGCTCGTCGTTGGTCGGCCCCTTCGCCGCGAACTTGCCGATCTCGTCGACGATCGCCGCCTCGACGGGAGCCGCCGCGCCCGGATCGAGGAACACACCGACCGCGATCGCCATCCCGGGATCCTCGCGGATGATCGCCTCCATGCCGCCGTCGAGAGCGAGCGGACGCTTCGTTTTCGGATCGATCGCCTTCAGGCGGACCTTCAACCG
>JAYVLW010000689.1:0-13664 GCA_043759315.1 Myxococcales bacterium | reverse complement strand
GGCATCCTGGATGTCGTGCGGCAGCAGGCAGACCTGAACCAGCCAGTCGGTCGCGCACACGTGCTCGACCTGCCCGGCTTGCTCCTCTTTCCAGCGGAGCAGCAGCGCGGGCGATGCCCGTTCGACCACCCGGACCAGGTTATTCACGTAGCCCTCGCTCTTTCCGAGCGCCCGCGCGATCTGAGGACCGGTCCAGCCCTTGTCGCGCAACAGCTTGCACCACACCGCAAGGTCACACGTACCGCCGAAATCGATCATGGCACCGCCGAAATGACGCTGGCGATGGCACGATCATTCCATGGTCGGGTACTCGGGCACCCCGTTGCCGCAGAAGCTGGGGATCAAGGAAGGGCACAAGGTGGCGCTCGTCGGGGCGCCGAAGGGTTTCTCCGATGTGCTCGGCGTGCTGCCGACCGGCGCGGTGATCCACCCGTTCGCCACGAGGTCAAAGCAACCGACGATGTTCGACGTGCTCGTGGTGTTCGTGAAGCTCGAAGCGGACCTGGTCGTCCACATCGCGAGCTGCCGGCCCCGCATGCAGCAAGCGGCCGGGCTGTGGATCGCGTGGCCGAAGAAGGCGTCGGGCGTGGCGACGAACATCACCGAACAGACGATCCGCGATGTCGCGCTGCCGACGGGCCTGGTCGACAACAAGGTCTGTGCGATCGACGACACCTGGTCGGGCCTCCGGCTGGTGATCCGCAAGGAGTTGCGCACGACGTGAGAACGCGGCCGGGCGGCTCGGCGACGCCGAGCTGCGACTGCGAGACCGCCGATCCGTAACCTGACGCGCCGCTCGCCACATGGTCGGTCTATACTCTTCGTGATGCGGGCCGCCCTCGTCCTGACGATCGCAGTGTCGTTGATCGGCTGTCGGATCTCGGATTCGTTTCCGTGCGAGACGAACGATCAGTGCGGCGATGGGCAATGCGTCGTCGGCTGGTGCAGCTATCTCGATGTCGGCTGCGCGTCCGGACTGCGCTTTGATTGGACCGCCGGCGGTGGTAACGCCGACGAGTGCGTGTCGGCCCCGCAGCTCGACTCCGACGACGATGGCACACCCAACGCCACCGATACGTGCCCGGACCTGGCGAACGTCGACCAGATCGACACCGACTCCGACGGGCACGGCGATGCCTGTGACAACTGCGACGCCGTCATGAATCTGGACCAGGCCGACGAGGACGGCGATGCCATCGGCGACAAGTGCGACAACTGCCCGCACATCGCAAATGCCAACCAGGCGAATGCGGACGGCGACGGCGTCGGAGACGTCTGTGACCCGCGCGCCGCCGCGGTGGACAACATCGTGTTGTTCCTCCCGTTCAACGACCCTGCCGAGGTCGCGACCTGGTCCACGTCGTCGTTCTCGGGCGCGCCGGTCTCCGACTTCGTCGTCGAGGGTGGGGTGCTCGAACAGCGGAATCCCGCGACGCTGGCACTCTTCTACAGCCCGGATCTCGGGATCAATGGAGCGTGGACCACGACGCAGGTCGAGTACGTGATGCTGCGAGCCACGACCGTCCGTGGTGCCAGCGTGCTGGAGCAATTCCAGAAGATCGACAACACGATCGGAACCGGTCAGGGCTGTGGCGAGCTCCGCTCGACGGCCCTCGACGGCGACAAGCCATTCTTCGCGTACAACTCGTTCTTCGGCGACTCGCTGCACTACTACCAGCTCGTCGCGAGCAACAACGGGGCGCTCGTCGAAGCCGCCCACGTGGCGACGTATACGACCCATCAAGACCAGGGGAACACGGAGTGCACCGTGGGTGGCATCAAGCGCACTCGGGGCTCGATCACCACCCCCGGGCGCGGCCTCGCACTGCATACATCGGGTGTTCAGGCGAAGTTCAGCTACCTCATCGTCATCGATTAGCCCATCCCGATAGAGCTATACTCTTCCTCAGTGCCTAACGCGGGCTACCAGGGGACCACGGCGGCGACGCGCCTCGGGTCGTACGAGGTCGTGCGCAAGCTCGCGGAGGGCGGGATGGCGGAGATCTTTCTCGCGCGCACGGTCGGGCCGCTCGGCTTCGAGAAGCTCGTGGTGCTGAAGAAGATCCTCCCGCACTTCGCCGCGAATCCGAAGTTCGTCCAGCTGTTCCTTGACGAGGCGAAGCTCGCCGCCGGCCTCGATCACCCGAACATCGCCCACGTCTACGACATGGGCATGATCGACGGGAACTACTTCTTCACGATGGAGTACATCCACGGTCAGGATCTGCGTGCGATCTTGCGACGCGTCAGCCGCCGCGCGAAGGTCCTGCCAATCGAGCATGTCGTTCAGACCGTTCGCGACGTCGCCGCAGCGCTGCACTACGCACACGAGCGGCGTAGCGCCGACGGGCACCTCCTCGACATCGTGCATCGCGATGTCTCGCCGTCGAACGTTCTCGTGTCATACGACGGCGCCGTGAAGCTGCTCGACTTCGGCGTTGCGAAGGCCGCGAGCAGCTCGACCAAGACTCGAACGGGTACGCTCAAGGGGAAGATCGGGTACATGTCTCCCGAGCAGGCAAGGGGCGCGCCCATCGATCGCCGGAGCGACCTGTTCTCGCTCGGTGTGATGGCGTGGGAGATGGTCGCGATGCGCCGGCTGTTCAAAGCGGAGAACGACCTCGCGACGCTCCAGCAGATCATCAACACCCCGGCACCACTCGCCCGCAGTGCACGACCCGACTGTCCCCAGGAGCTCGAGCGCATCATCGCGCGTGCGTTGTCATCCAAGCTCGACGACCGCTATCAGACCGCCCAGGACCTCCAGGTCGACCTCGAAGAGTTCGCGCGCGAGTACAAGCTCGCGCAGTCTCCGATCATCCTGAGTCGGTTCGTCGTCGAGCTGTTCGATGACGATCACGCCGCGTGGAAGAAGGCGCAGGCCTCGGGCGCGACGCTGATCGAGTTCGTCGCATCCAAGAGCGTCGCGGACGCGACCACGCCGATCAGCACGAGGGATCTCGCCGCCGGATCGCTCGATGACGACGAGGCCGATGACGAGCCCGACGCGGCCGACGACGAGCCCGACGACTCCGAGGATGTCTCGCGAGCCCCGCCTGCGGTTGTCCGAGCCACGCCGATGCACACCCCGGCGCCTGCGTCGATCGTCGTGCCGCCGCCCGCATGGGTCATGGCGCCCGCGCCGGTCATCGCGCCCGCGCCGGTCATCTCGTACGCACCATTTGTCACGCCGGCCACCTCGACGCCCGAGCTCGCGCCGAGAAGCTTGACGCGCGCGAGCGGCTTCGCGCTCGTCGTTGTCCTTGTCATCGTCATCGTCATCGTGGCCTTCGCGCGTGGTGGTCCGGACGACGAAACGGCCGCTTCGCCCGCGCCCGCCGGCGACGGAGCCGAGCCCCTCGTGGCGGAACCCTCATCCGACACGGCCGTGGCTCCCGTGCTGCCTGATGCGGGCACCTCGAGCACCGAAGCGAAGCCTGCCGAAGACCTCAAACCCGCGGTCACAGCGCCCGCCGTGACCGAGTCTGGGCCGAAGCCCGCCGTCACGAAGGCCGTCACGAAGGCCGCCACGAAGGCCGCCACGAAGCTCGAGCCGAGGCCCGGCGTCACGAAGCTCGAGACGAAGCCCGCCGCCACGAAGCTCGAGCCGAAGCCCGTGACGAAACCGAACGCGAATCCGGGCACGAAGCCGGCGGTCACGAGACCCGCGAAGCCGACCAAGCCCAAGCCGTTCGATCCGAACGATCCACTACCGCCACGATGATCATGCGCCACGCATTCGTGCTCGGTCTCGTGCTCGCAGCGACCTCCACCGCGCGCGCCGACGACGAGCTCTCGGTCGAGGCGCAGGAGCACCTCGACCTGAGCGTCGCCGCGTACAAGGTCGGCGACTTCGACGCCGCGAGCAGGGAGATCGAAGCCGCGTACGCGATCGATCCGAGGCCGCAACTCCTCTATACGTGGGCACAGGCGAAGCGCCTCGGTGGTCACTGCAGCGAAGCGATCGACCTCTACAAGAGGTTCGCCACCGCGAGCAAGAGCGCTGAGCAACGCGCGGCCGCGCAGACCGGCATCTCGCTATGCTCGAAGGGGACGGGGAATCCCGTCCAACCCACGCAGGTTGTCGTGATCCCGCCGCCCATCGACGAGCCGCGCCGCTGGTATCACAACACGCTCGGCGATGGTCTGCTCGGCGGCGGAGTCCTCGCGACCGGTATCGGCATCGGCTTCTTCGTCGGTTCGGTGCGCGCCAGGACCCGCGCCGACGCTGCCGTTCAGCGTGATGCGTTCGTGGCCGCGCTCGATCAGGCAACGACCCGGCGCCGGGTCGGGATCGTCGCCACCACGGTCGGGGTCGGGCTCATCGCGGGTGCGGTGTTCGTGTTCCTCCGCGACAAGCCAGAGCGCAGCGGTGTCGCGATCAGCACGGACGGTCGCTCGTTGTTCGTTGCTGGCGCGTTCTGAGCGTCGCGCGCGAGTCAGCGGCCCGTGAGCGCCTTCGCGGTCGCGAACACGGCGTCGAGCATCGGCTCGGTCAGCCGCCCGGTGAACGTGTTCTGCTGGCTGACGTGGTAGCTCGCGACCAGCTCGTAGGGGCCGACGGTCGCGCGTGCACCGTGCGCGAACCTGGGGCGCGGTTTCGGCGCAGCGTGACCCGCGTGCGCCGCGGCGAGCAGAAAGCCGTCCCATGCGAAGGCGCCCAGCGCGAGCACGACGGTCACGCGCGACAGGAGCGCGAGCTCGCGCGCGAAGAACGGCACGCAGTTGTCGCGCTCGGCGGGCGTCGGGTGATTCCCCGGCGGCGCGCAGCGCACGATGCACGCGACATACGCATCGGTGAGCGTCAGACCGTCGCGCCGGTGTGTGGATGCCGCCTGGTTCGCGTAGCCCGCACGGTGGAGCGCGCGGTAGAGCCAGTCGCCCGAGCGGTCCCCGGTGAACACGCGGCCGGTCCGGTTGCCACCGTGCGCCGCCGGTGCGAGGCCGACGACGAGCAAGCGCGCCTCCGGATCGCCGAAGCCAGGGATCGGCCTCGCCCAGTAATCCTCGTCGAGAAACCGCCGCGGCGGCGCGGCCGCGGCGGCCTCGCGGCAGGTCACGAGGCGCGTGCACCTGCGGCACCCGGTGATGTCCGCGGTTAGCGAGCGAAGCGACTGCGCCTGCGACACCATCGCGACTGTCGCACGCGCCGTGTCACGCGCCCTCATCGCCGCTGCATTTCGCGCGACGCGTGGGTCCCGTATCGATGATGTGGGAGATCACGAATGCACGCGAGACCAACGATCCTGATCCTTGTCGCGCTGGCGGGGACCGCCTTCGGGCAATCGATGACCACCGGCGCGGTCGAAGGCCGCGTCACCGACAAGGTCACGAAGGAGCCCCTGGTGGGCGTGACGGTGATCGCCGCTGGCGCGACGCCCGAGCCACAGACCGCGCTCACCGACGGCGACGGCGCCTACAAGATCACCGACCTCCTGCCCGGCGACTACACGGTGACGTTCTACGTCGACAAGCTCGTCGTCACGCGCCGTGGCATCCACGTCAGCGCGAACAACCAGGTCACCGTCAACCAGGCGCTCGCCCTCACCGGCACCGCGACGATCTACGAGATCCACGACGTGCCGGTCCAGATCGACCAGTCGACCACGACGAAGGGGGGGAAGTTCGACCGCCGGTTTCGTGAGAAGACGCCGCAGCCGAACCGCGGCATCGAGGGCACGGCGACCGCCACCGCGGGCGCGAACAACGATGGCATCGGGCTCGCGTTCTCGGGCTCGACCTCGCTCGAGAACCGGTACCTCGTCGATGGTATCGACATCACCGGGCTGACCTACGGCTCGCTGGGAACGCCGGTGATCTCCGAGTTCATCGAGGAGACCGAGGTGATCGCCGGCGGGTACAACGCCGAGTGGGGACGCGCGATCGGCGGCATCATCAACGCCGTCACGAAGACCGGTTCGAACACGTTCCGCGGCAGCGTGTTCGGCACGCTCGCCCCTGCGATCCTCACGCGGCGTGGTCGCTCCACTCCGGTCAACGCCTCGTCGATCGACGTCACCGCCGAGCGCGCCTACTCCGCCGACTTCGGCTTCGATCTCGGCGGCCCGATCATCAAGGACCGCCTGTTCTTCTATGTCGGCTTCGCGCCGCAGCTCTCGCGCACGGACTACACGCGGATCACGAAGCGGCAGACCGATTGCCGTGCGCGGCTGCCGAGTGGCGAGCTGTCGACCTGCGATGCGCGCCTCACCTCCGCGGGCGGTCACGCCGATGGCAGCGCCGACATCGACCCGGCCACCGGCTTCTACATCACCGACGAGCTGGACCGAGAGGTGCGCAGCGCGACGTCGCAGCAGTACTCCGCGATCGGAAAGCTCAACCTCGCCGTGTCGCCGACCGATCAGGCGCAGTTCTCGGTGATCGCCGTGCCCGGCAAGGCGGAGACCCCGGGCATCTACGGCCTGCCCTCCTCGGGTGGTAGGTCGGACGGCCTCACCACCGATACCGCGCTGCGCTGGAGCTCGAAGCTCAACGACAACAAGACCGAGATCGAGGCGCTGGTCGCGTGGCACCGTTCGACGAGCAACTCCGGCTCCATCGATCCCACCCTCGACGATCAACCGCGTCAGATCCTGCAGGACGGCAACCTCGGCACGTGGAGCGCGCTCGGCGGCGAGTCGCAGAGGACCGCGCAGGGCTGCACCGACACCCAGCCCGGCGGGTCGGACCCATATCCCTTCCTCGCAGAGAACTGCCCGATGAGCTCTCCGTCGTCGTACGCGATCGGCGGCCCGGGGAACATCCAGCACGATCGCGAGGAGCGGCGCATGGGTCGCCTCGGCATCACCCAGCGCGGGCACCTGTTCGGCGGTCACGAGCTCAAGGCCGGCGTCGACTTCGAGCAGGACCTGAAGACCGCGTCGCGGATCTACTCGGGCGGCGCGTTCATCCAGAACTCCGTGGGCAACCAGGTTCAGGTCACGCGCTGGGTCCAGCTCGCGCCGCTCGGCAACGCGGACCCTCGCTTCGATCAGCGGTGCCACACCGCCGATCCGAACTCGACCTCGGCGTTCGGCGGCACGCTGGAGTTCGCTTGTGACTATCTCGAGGGCACCCCTGGCGCGCCCGGCACGTTGATCGGCGGCGAGACCGTCAACTGGTCGGCGTACCTGCGCGATTCGTGGCGGCTGCGCCGCAACCTCACGATCAACGTGGGTGCACGCTACGAGGAGCAGCGCCTGCGCTACGCCTCCAACTTGCGCGGCACGGTGGACGCTCTGACCGGAAATCACATCGGGTCCGATGCGATGAACCTCCAGGGCAACATCGCACCCCGGCTCGGCGTGATCTGGGATCCCACGGAGGAGGGTCGGAGCAAGGTGTTCGCATCGTGGGGCCGGTTCTTCGAATCGATCCCGATGGACATCAATGATCGCTCGTTCGGCGGCGAGGTCAGCTACGTGCAGACGTTCGCGACCGCGAGCGGCTCGAAGTGCGGCCCCATCGATCCGAAGATCGGCGGTGCGAACGGCCTCGGCTGCTTGACGCCGAGTAGCCCGCCGAACCTCGAGCAGCTCCTCGGCTCGAGCGGCGTGCTCGTCGCGCCGGGCATCAAGGCGCAGTACATGGACGAGGTGCTGGTCGGCGCGGAGTACCAGATCGAACCAGACCTCAAGATCGGCGTCACCTATCAGAACCGCCGGCTCGGCCGCGTCATCGAGGACGTGTCCACCGACGGCGCGAACACGTACATCATCGCGAACCCCGGCGAGTTCGCGATGGCGGAGCAGAAGAAGCTCGAGCAGCAGATCGCGCTCGCGGATGACCCGAAGGTGCAGGAGCGACTGCAGAAGCAGCTCGATCTGTACAAGGGCATCCGCATGTTCGATCGCCCGGAGCGAACCTACGAGGCGATCGAGCTCTCGATCGCACACCAGTTCTCCCGCGGCCTGATGGTGATGGCCTCGTACACGCACTCGCGCACGCACGGGAACTACCCGGGCAGCATCTCCTACGACAACGGGCAGGTCGATCCGAACATCTCGTCTCAGTACGATCTGATCGAGCTGCTCGCGAACCGCCGCGGCGCACTCCCCCAGGACCGCCCGCACTCGCTCAAGCTCGACGGGTACTACACGTTCGACCTCGGCAAGGTGCAGAACCTGACCATCGGCACCCGCGCACGGCTGATCTCGGGCATCCCGAAGAGCGCACTTGGTGCGCACTACCTCTATGGCGCCGACGAATCGTTCCTGCTGCCGCGCGGCATCCTCGGCCGCGGCGAGATGGAGCACGCCATCGATCTGCACCTCGCGTACGCGCGCAAGCTCGGCAAGGGCGTCAGCGCCGAGGTGTTCATCGACATCTTCAACCTCTACAACCGCCAGGCGACGTTCGACACCGATCAGACCTACGCGCCGCAGTTTCGCGCCGGTGGCGGCGGCGAGAACAACGTCAATCCGATCGTCGGAGGTACGTACGAGGATCTGCTGTGGGCAAAGGCGATCGACAACGCGGGCAACGAGACGTTCACGCCCACGGCGCGCAACCCGAACTTCGGCCGCACCACCAGTCGGTACGCGCCGAGCAGCGCCCGACTCGGATTCCGCCTCACCTTCTAGACACGCGCGGCCGGTCATGTAGACCGGCTCGAGCAGCCTGATGTCAGAGCAACGTCGGCGCCGCCGCGGCTTACATGGGTCGCCGTGGTAGATCAGTGACGGTGAATCCGCCACGCCACTTCACGGCCGACTACGTCGAGCGGGTCACCCTGCGCGACGGCACACGGATCGTGTTGCGGCTGGTCAGCCCAGAGGACAAGACGATTCTCGAGACGGGCTTTCATCTCCTCTCGCACGAGTCGCGCTATGCGCGGTTCCTGACGCCGAAGCCCACGCTCAACGACGAGGAGCTGCGCTACCTCACCGAGGTCGATCAGGAGGATCACTTCGCGCTCGGGGCCGTGCGCGAGGACGGTGATGGCGCGGGCAACCCGGTGGGCCTCGGCATCGCGCGGTTCATCCGCATGCCGGAGCTGCACGCGACGGCGGAGGCCGCGGTCGCGGTCGCCGACGAGGCGCAGCACAAGGGCCTCGGCAAGCTGCTGTTCCTGCGCCTGTGCGCCGCTGCCGCCGAGCGCGGCATCGAGCGCTTTCGCTGCGAGGTCCTCGGCTCGAACACCGCGATGGCCGCGCTGATCGCGCGGGTCTCCCCCGAGCGGACAATCCATGTCGGCAGCGGCGTGATGTCGATCGACATGCCGCTGCCGAACGTCACGCCGACCGTACCGCACGACGAGCCCGCCCCCGAGGGCGGCCTCTACGCCCTGTTCCGCGCCGCCGCGGAGAACGCCGTCGAGTGGACCGCCGCCGTGCGACGCCTGTGGCGGCGCGACTGACCACGACCCTGTGGCGTCCCGTGCGCCACCTTGAATTTTCATAGTCATGCTATGGTTTTTCAAGTGCTGGTTGTCCGCACCGAACATGTTCGACGTCTCCAGTGGCTGCTCCGGAACAACCCGGTGGTGGCGATCCTTGGACCGCGTCAGGTTGGAAAGTCCACGCTCGCCCGACAGATCGCGGATCTGCGCAGGACCGTCACGCTGTTCGATCTCGAACGGCCTGCGGACCTGCGGCGGCTCGAAGATCCGGAGCGCGTTCTCGGCTCGCTCCGAGGATTGGTGATCCTCGACGAAGTGCAGCGGCGTCCGGACATCTTTCCGGTGCTTCGCGTCCTCGTCGACCGGCCGAATAGCGCGCGCTTCCTGGTGCTCGGAAGCGCGGCGCCGGAGCTGCTCGCGCAGGGGTCGGAGACGCTCGCCGGCCGGATCGCCTTTCATCCACTCGAAGGACTGAGCCTCGCCGAGGTCACGCCGCGCAACCTGGAGCGGCTGTGGTTTCGCGGCGGGTTCCCTCGCTCGTACACGGCCACCAGCGCCGCTGCGAGCTCGCAGTGGCGACACGACTTCATCCGGACCTTCCTCGAGCGGGACCTGCCGATGCTCGGCATCCGCACGCCCGAACCGACGATGCGGCGGTTCTGGTCGATGCTCGCGCACGTTCATGGCTCCACGCTCAACTGGTCCGAGCTCGGGCGCTCGATGGGCGTGAGCGACATGACGGTGCGCAGCTACCTCGACGCGCTGACATCGACGTTCGTGGTTCGACAGCTCCCACCGTGGTTCGCGAACATCTCGAAGCGTCAGGTGAAGTCGCCGAAGGTCTACATCGTGGACTCGGGGCTGCTTCACGCACTTCTCGACATCGAGACGCCGTCCCAGCTCGACGGTCACTCCAAGGTCGGCGCGAGCTGGGAAGGCTTCATGATCGGCCAGGTCGTGCGGCAACTCGGAGCACGGCCGGACCAGTGCTTCTTCTGGTCAACTCACGCTGGTGCGGAGATCGATCTCGTCGTGATCGCCGGCAACCGGCGCCTCGGCTTCGAGATCAAGCTGACCACGGCTCCCGCGGCGACGGCCTCGACACGAACGGCGCTCGCGGATCTCGGGCTCGAACGTGTCGATGTGGTGCACGCGGGCGCCGAGACCTACCCGCTCTCAGCGGGCATCCGTGCGCTCGCTGCTGCGCGGATCCTCGACGACCTGAAGCCGCTCGACCGTCGACCGTAGCGAACCGGATCGTCACGGGCGCTTGCTGGGACCCGGCACGTACCGCGGCCCCGCTTCCTCGGCGCCGTACGCTCCACGAAACGGGTAGATGTACTGCTGCGCATCGCCGTGGATCATCAGGCGCATGCCCGTGAGCGTGCAGTACGTGCCCTTCGGGGAGCCTCGCTCGCAGCCCGGTTCGCTCATCAGATCGCCGGTCGCGCCGAGGCGGGTCCAGCACCCATCGCGCTGCGCATAGATCGCGTAGTGGCAGCGCAGGCCGGATCGGCAGTCATGCTCGACCGCGCTCTCGGTCGTCGCCGGATCGCCATCGAGGTCGATCGCATGCGTCGCATCGGTCGGACCCGCGAGTGCGAGCGCGTCGTCGTCGCGCGCGCAATCAGTGCACGTTCGGTGGCACCCCTCCTGCCGATCGAATCCCTCGGTATACGACCCGGGTCCCCGCCTCCCGGCGAGATCGACGGAACCCCGTGAGATCTCGATCATCTAGGCGTGGCACGCAGGCTGCTGATGCCCCTGGGAGTCAGCACCACCATCTGACGCAAGGACATCCCCCATGTCGAAACCGCCCGATTCTCGCCTCGCAAGCTCGGCAAACCCATCCGAAGAGCTAACTGCCATCGACCCCACCGCCCTCTCCCAGGTCACCGGGGGAGCCGCGCCCAACGACTCCACCGGCCTGGTCGCTGCCCTCAATGGCCTGCTCGACTCCGTCAAGCAGATCCAGAACACCAGCAAGCAGAACGGCATCAATCCCCAGGACATGATGCTGTTCATGATGCTGATGCAACGGCAGCAGCAGAGCAGCACCACCACCGTCGCCGCGGCACCGCCGTGGTGGGCGCAGGGTGGGACCTGGATCGTCCGCTGACGCAACGAGCGCCGGAACGCGTGCATCTCAGTCCGGGTGCCCGAGCTGAAGGGGCCCCGTGCCCGAGGTCATCGACGGCGAGGCCGCCGACTCGGGCTACGTCACGTTTCTCGACTCGGCTGCGTCCGCCTCTTCGATTCGGCGATGCATCAGCCGCGCGATCGAGGCGTCACGCTGGAACGCAAGCTCAGGAGCTTCGGTATGAAGCCGAGCACGGCCTCCTGGATCCTCGTCGACATCGGTGCAAGTGGCGCCTCCAACATCAGCTACGGCTCGATCTGCGGCGCGCCTTCACGCCCTGGTTGAGAATTCACGCAACTTCCGGCAGCATCGTCCGATATGGGTTGGATGTTGGTGAAATACTCCCTGGTTTCCGCGCTCCTGGTGCTGTGCTTTCCGAGCTGCACGCGGTCGAATCCGATCTCGTGCGTCGACGGCTACTGTCAGGAGGCGTCGCTACCGTTCTGTGACGTCGACGGGGAACTTTCGGGCACGCCGGAGACATGCATCGCGGTGGACTGCACGACGGGAGACGTCGCGGGTTGCCGAGGAGACAGTGCGATCGTCTGCAATGCAGGCGGCAACGACTATGACCTGAGCCATTGCGACCACGGGTGCGATCCGGTCGAAGGCTGCAGGTCGGTGTCATGCGTGCCCAGCACGACGAAGTGCGGCGACCGGGTCGTCGAGACGTGTAGCGCGACCGGTGCGCTCACGACGCAAGCTTGTGATCTCGGGTGTGTCGACGCGCCCTCCCCGCACTGCGCGTACATCGAGCCGAAGTACTTACCGGATGTTTGCGATGTGCCGGCCGTCGAGGCGTCGCGGACCGTCACATCGGGCGAAACCATCGACACGAACACTGACGCAACGTGCAACGGCGGTATCGTCCCACAACTCAACGGTCCCGACATCTGTGTCGTTCGCTATGGGGCCCTGCTCGTCGACTCGACTGGCACATGGCGTGTGACGGGTGGCCGTACGCTCGCGGTCGTGACCGACGGAGCGCTCCGAATCGCTGGCACTCTCGATGTTTCGTCGGATCTCGGTGGCGTTATAGGCCCGGGGCCAAGCCCTTTCTACGGAGGTCAGGGTATCGAGAACGTGAGCGGCGGCGCAGGTTTCGCGACTCCCGGTGGCGACGGTGGATCAACTCCGGGATCTGGGGGACTGGCGTATGACCCGCTAGCGGAACCGTTCTTCGTCGGTGGACGCCGCGGCGGAGTAAGAACGACATACTGCGGCACCGGGGGGACCGGTGGCGGAGCTGCCACGCTGATCTCGTGCAGGCAGGCCGTCGTGGTCGACGGAATCGTGGATGCAAGTGGAGCTGGCGGCCTGGGCGGGCGTGTCGGTGGACCCGGTAACTGCCCGGGTCGTGGCGGAGGCGCTGGAGGCTATGTGGTACTACAAGGTGCCGACGTGCGCGTCTCGGGACGACTGTTTGCGAACGGCGGCGGCGGCGGTTGCGGCAAGCCTTTCGGTTCCAACGGCGTCAATGGACCCGATGGCGCGAGATCCGTCGCCGCTCCTCTCGGATGCACACCGACGACCGACGAGGGATCTGGTGGCACCGGCGGAGCGCAGGGATTTGCACCTGGCAACGGCGGCCTCGGGGCCGGCACTGGGGGAAGCGCGCGCACCTCCGGTGGCGGTGGCGGAAGCATGGGCTTTTTCCAAGTGTACACCCCAAGCGGCGTGGTCCCGACGCTCACGCCCACAGCGAGTTCCCCAAGCTTCCAGCCGAACCAGGCGATACCAACGAGGTGAGTGCGGACTTCGGTGCCTCCGTCGACGTAGTTTGCCGCGACGGCATCTCACCACGTTGGGCCCTCTCACGGTCCTGGCTATCAAGGTGCAGTAATCATGTCCGTTCCCCTCGCGTGTGACGGGATAGTCATGGACAGGTTTCTTAGGCTAGACGAACACGAGGCAAACGTGGTGAAACACGCGGATGCGCTCGTCCACGTTGTTGACTCCCCTCCTCCTCCTCGTCCCGGCCGTCGTCGGCTGCTCCGATAGCGGCGGCAAGCCCGATGCGTTCGTCGTCGTCGCCGACGCGCGGCCCGATGCGCCGCCGCTGCCTCCGGGCTGCGACTTCGCCGAGCTCCGCGACGACAGCAACGACTCGTTCTCCAACACGGGCAGCTTCGAGGACTCGGGCCTCATGTTTGCTGGTAGCAGCACGCTGTGCGGCAAGAGATC
>JAYVLW010000688.1:0-2683 GCA_043759315.1 Myxococcales bacterium | reverse complement strand
CGAGGCCGAGGACAAGGACGGCTTCCAGGACGACGACGGTTGCCCGGAGAACGACAACGACAAGGACGGCATCCTCGACAACGCGGACAAGTGCCCGCTCGAGCCCGAGGACAAGGACAACTTCCAGGACGACGACGGCTGCCCCGATCCGGACAACGACGGCGACGGCATCCTCGATGCCTCCGACAAGTGCGTCGATCAGCCGGAGACGAAGAACGGCTATCAGGACGATGACGGTTGCCCGGACGAGATCCCGGCCAAGATCAAGAAGTTCACGGGCGCCATCCAGGGCATCAACTTCCGCGTCAACTCGGATGCGCTGCTGCCGACCTCGAACAAGGTCCTCGACCAGGCCGTCGCCGTGCTGAAGGAGTTCCCGGACCTCAAGATCGAGATCCAGGGTCACACCGACGACCAGGTGATCAAGAAGGGCGACAAGTTCGCCGATAACCTCGAGCTGTCGCAGGCGCGCGCCGAGAGCGTCCGCGCATACTTCGTCAAGAAGGGTCTCGAGGAGAACCGGATCAGCGCGAAGGGCTATGGCGACAGCCAGCCGGTTCTCGATCCCAAGGGCCTCAAGGGCGGCAAGCTGAACGCCGCGCGCTCGAAGAACCGCCGCGTCGAGTTCCAGCTCGTCGGCGCCGGAGCTGGCGCCCCGACCAAGTAGGATCTCGGGTAACGTTGATGGTCTCCACGGCCCGCCCAGGCGACTCGGCGGGCCGTGTTGCGTCCGGACGCGCGACAGCGGCGCTGATCGTCGTCTGCGCGACCACGGGGATCGCGCGGGCGAACATCGAGATCGGCGCGATGGGCGGCGCGCACGTGTTCAGTGACACCAGCGAGCTCGGCACCACCGACGGACCGAACGCTCCGAGCCAGCGCAACTCTGGACTTCTCGGCGTGCGGGTCGGTGGCTTTCTCGGCCTCATCGGCCTCGAGGCGGAGCTCGGCGTGATCCCCACCGAAGCGCGGCAGGCGAAGTTCGGCGTCACCGATGTGACCTATCGCTGCCACGTGGTCGTGCAGCTGCGCGGGCGCGATCCGGCGGATGCGGTGATCCCATTCCTCCTCGCAGGCGTCGGCGGGTACACCGTCGTCGCGTCGAGCAACGGTTCGTTCAAGACCGATCCGGAGACCAACATCGAACCGGATACCGACCCCGGCTTCTACGGCGGGGCCGGCGTCAAGGTGCGGCTCGGGGCCAGCGCGGGCCTCCGCCTCGACGGTCGGGTGATCGTGATGCCGAGCAGCGAGAACACGATCCCTGCCGATCCAACGAGCCGGAGCCAGACCCTCGACTTCGAGGCCATGGGCTCGGTGTACTTCGAGCTCGGCCGCACCACTCCCGTCGCCGCGCCGCCGCCGCTGCCGAACCAGGAGAGCGATGCCGACGCCGACGGGATCGGAGCGGCGCTCGATCGCTGCCCGGACGAGGCCGAGGACAAGGACGGGTTTCAGGACGACGACGGCTGCCCCGATCCCGACGACGACTTCGACGGCGTCGCGGACGGCGCCGATCGCTGCCCGACGGCCACCGAGGACAAGGACGGGTTCCAGGACGACGACGGGTGTCCCGAGGCCGACAACGATACCGACGGCATCGCCGACGCCCTGGACAGGTGCCCACTCGAGCCCGAGGACAAGGACGGCTTCCAGGACGCCGACGGCTGCCCCGATCCCGACAACGACGGCGACGGCGTTCTCGATCCGAGTGACGCGTGCCTCGATCAGCTCGAGACGAAGAACGGGTTCGAGGACACCGACGGCTGTCCCGACGAGCTACCTGCGAACGCGAAGCTCCTCGAAGGCGTGCTGCCGAAGGTCGCCTTCAAGGTGTTCGCGACGAACTTCGCCCTTGGCACCACGAAACAGCTCGATGCCGTGGTGATCGCGCTCCTGCAGCACCCGGAGATCCGCCTCGAGATCCACGTCCACACCGACGACGAGCTCGTGACGCGGGGGCTCTACGCGGACAACCAGGAGCTGTCGCAAGCGCGGGCCGACGCGATCGTCGCGTACCTCGTGGCAAAGGGCGTCGCGACCGAGCGACTGATCGCGAAGGGCTTCGGCGAAGCACGGCCCGCGGTGTCACCGGCCGGTCTGAGCGGCGCCAAGCTCAAGGCCGTGCGCGCGATGAATCGACGCGTCGAGCTGCACCCGATCTCTCCGCTGTCGTGAGGTGACCGAGCCTGGGCTGTCCTGGCGGTGCCGGGCAACGCTCGAGCGGATCCGGCGCCACCGCGCTATCATGGGAGGACGTGAGCGACGAGCTTCGCAGCGTGATCCTGGAGCGGTTCGCCGTGTCGCGCATCGACGCGACCGCCGGGCGCGTGCAGGCGGTGATCGAGGTCGACCAGACGAGCTATCGCGCCTTGCTGGTGATGGCGCCGGCGGCGTCGATCGTGGTCGGCCTGCCCTGCATCGACGGCTTCGAGCTCCGCATGCGGTGGACCGATCGCTGGGCGAACGGCGGCGCGCCGCGACCGGCCAGCTTCGACGATAGCTTCTTGATCGAGACCAACGATCTCGCGCTCGCGACGATCTGGCTCGATCACGTCTCGCGCTCGGCGCTGTTGTCCTCGCGCTACGTCTCGGCGCAGCAGGTCACGCGCAGCACCGCGCTGCTGTGGCGCGACGCCGGATGGCTGCACGAGATCAGCCACGACCACGTCCGCGCCGATCG
>JAYVLW010000687.1:0-14505 GCA_043759315.1 Myxococcales bacterium | reverse complement strand
GCTTCCGCCGCACGACCAGATCCTCGGCGTCCTCGAGGCGAGCGCGCTGCGCGGCCGTGGGGGAGCCGCGTATCCGACGGGCGCAAAGTGGCGGGCTGCCGCGACCACCCCGTCGGAGATCCGCTACGTCGTCGCCAACGGAGACGAGGGAGATCCGGGGTCGTTCGTCGATCGCCTGCTGCTCGAGCGCGATCCGCACGCCGTGCTCGCCGGCATGAACGCGTGCGCCGCGGCGATCGGTGCGAGCCACGGCATCGTCTACATCCGGGGAGAGTATCCGCGCGCCGTCGAGATCATGCGCGCGGCGATCGAGGAGGCTCGCGGGCGGCTGATCCCCGGCTTCGAGATCACGATCCACGTCGGTGCCGGCAGCTACGTGTGCGGCGAGGAGACCGCGCTGCTCCGGGCGATCGAAGGCCTGCGCGCGGAGCCGAGCCCGAAGCCACCCTATCCCGCGGAGCGAGGGCTCCACGGCAAGCCCACCGTCGTGCAGAACGTCGAGACCCTCTCGATCATCCCGTGGGTTCTCCAGACCGGCCGGCGTCCCGAGACCAAGGCGTTCAGCGTCTCCGGGGCGATCGCGAGGCCGGGCGCCGTCGAGGCCAGCTTCGGTACGCCGCTCCGCGCGCTGATCGATCACGGGGGCGGCGGCATGCTCGCGGGTCGGCGGTTCAAGATGGCGCTCGTCGGCGGCCCGATGGGGACCGTCATTCCCGCGCACGAGCTCGACACGCCGCTCACGTTCCACGCGATGCCCGGGATGGGTCATGGCGGGATCGTGGTGCTCGACGACACCGTCTCCGCGCGGACGCTCGCCGAGCATCTGTTCCGGTTCGCCGCCGCGGAGTCGTGCGGCAACTGCACCCCGTGTCGCGTCGGCACGACGCAGCTCGCGCGGATGCCCGACGCGGCCGCGCTGGTGCGGCTGATGGAGACCCTGGAGGCGGGCAGCCTGTGCGGCTTCGGGACGAGCGTGCCGCGGCCGATCCGCGACCTGTTGCGGCACTTCCCTGCGGAGATGTTCCCATGAAGGTCGACGGAGTCCCGGTCGAAGCCACGACGACGGTGCTCGCCGCCTGTCGCGCGGTGGGTGCCGCGGTCCCCGCGTTCTGCACCGATGATCGACTATCGAAGGGCGGGCACTGCCGCGCGTGTCTCGTCGAGATCGACGGCCGGATGGTCGCCTCGTGCACCGCGCCGGCGCGCGCGGGGCAGGACGTCAAGACCGATACACCGCGGTTGCGGGCGTACCGCCACGACCTCGGGGAGCTGATGCTCGCCGAGAGCACGACCGGGGCGCTCGCCGCGACGCTCGCGAGCTGGGGCTGCGAGGGTACGCGCTATTCGTCGCCCGGCGATCGCCCGGTCGCGCGCACCGATACCAGTCATCCGTACCTCAAGCTCGATCTCTCGGCGTGCATCAAGTGCCGGCTGTGCTTGAAGGGCTGCGAGGAGATCCAGGGCCAGTTCGTCTACGCGTTCGCCGAGCGCGGCGCCGCGACGAGGCTGACCTGGGGGCCGGGTGCGTTCGACACCACGGCGTGCGTCGGCTGTGGCGCGTGCGCGGCGCTGTGTCCGACCGGCGCGATCACCGATGTCGATCGGCTCCGCAGCGCGCCCGACACGCACGTGGTCCAGTCGACCTGCAGCTACTGCGGCGTGGGGTGCACGCTCGATCTCCACGTCGCGCACGATCGCGTGCAGCGGATCGATGGCACGACGGCGAGCCCGGTGAACCACGGCCACCTGTGCGTCAAGGGCCGCTACGCCCACAAGTTCTCGCGGCACCCCGATCGCCTGACCACGCCGTTGATCCGCCGCAACGGCGTGCTCGAGCCCGCGACCTGGACCGAGGCGATCGCGCTCGTCGCCACGACGTTCACCCGGCTCCGCGGCCACGTCGCCGCGCTGTCGTCGAGCAGGTGCACGAACGAGGAGAACTACCTCGTTCAGAAGTGGATGCGCGTCGCGCTCGGCACCAACAACGTCGATTGCTGTGCGCGGGTCTGCCACGGCCCGACGGCGGCCGGCATGCGAGCGGTGCTCGGCACCGGGGCGGCAACCAACTCGCTCGCCGATGTCGAGAAGGCGGATCTGATCCTGGTCGCCGGCAGCAACAGCACGGCAGCTCACCCGGTCACCGGCGCGCGGATCAAGCAGGCCGTGCTACGCGGCGCGCGGTTGATCGTCATCGATCCTCGACGGACCGAGCTCGCGGAGCTGGCCGACGTGCACCTCCAGCTCCGGATCGGCACCAACGTGGTGCTGCTCAACGCGCTCGCGCGCGCGATGATCGATGCGGCGGCGATCGATCGCGCCTTCATCGAAGCGCGGACCGACGGGTTCGCGAAGTACGTCGAGTTTCTTCGCGACTATGCCCCCGAGGCCACCGAAGCTGTCACCGGCGTGCCCGCGGCGCTGGTGCGGCGTGCGGCGCACCTCTACGGGACCGCGCTCCGCCCCCTGCAGACCCACGGTCTCGGGATGACCGAGCACTACCAGGGGAGCGAGGGCGTGATGCTCCTCTGCAACCTCGCGCTCCTCGCGGGCGCGATCGGGCGCGCGGGAGTCGGCGTGAACCCGCTGCGCGGTCAGAACAACGTCCAGGGCGCCGCGGACATGGGGTGTCAACCCGATCTCGTGACCGGCTACGGCAGCCTCACCGATCCCGTGGTGCGTGAGCGGTTCGAGCGGGTGTGGGGCGCCGCGCTCCCCACCGCGCCCGGCTTCACGATCCCGAAGATGTACGACGCCGCGCGCGCGGGCGGCGTCAAGGCCATGTACATCCTCGGAGAGGACGTCGCCCAGACCGATCCGGCGATCCACACGGACAGCGCGCTCGCCGCCCTCGAGATGCTCGTCGTCCAGGAGCTGTTCCTCAGCGAGACCGCGAAGCGCGCGCACGTCGTGCTCCCGGGGGCGAGCTTCCTCGAGAAGGACGGCACGTTCACCAACGGCGAGCGACGGATCCAACGCGTGCGCAAGGCGATCTCGCCACCGGGCGACGCGCGCGCCGACTGGCAGATCCTGTGCGAGCTCATGGCCGCCACCGGTGCACCCCAGCCGTTCCAGCACCCGAGCGAGATCATGGCGGAGATCGCACAGGTCGCACCGGCGTTCGCGGGCGTCTCGTACGAGCGGCTCGAGCCGTTCGGCCTCCAGTGGCCGGTACCGAGCGTGGGGCACCCGGGCACGGACACCCTGCACGTCGACAGCTTCCCGCTCGGTCGTGCCACCTTCGCGTGCGTGACCTATGCGCCATCCCCGGTCCTCGCTCACAGCGACGGGTTTCCGTTACACCTCACCACCGGTCGAGTGCTCGAACACTACAACTGCGGCACGATGACCCGGCGCAGCGACAGCCTGCTGCTCCACCCAGCCGACGAGCTCGAGGTGCACGCCGACGACGCCCTCGCCGCTGGGATCGTCGACGGCGACCGCGTGCGGGTGACGAGCCCGTTCGGCCAGGCACACGCGGTCGCGCGGCTGTCGGATCGGATGACGCCGGGGCAGGCGTTCCTCAGCTTCCACTTCCCGGAGACGGGGACGAACGAGCTGACGAGTGGCGTTCTCGATCGCATCGCGGACTGTCCGGAGTGCAAGATCACCCCCGTGAAGATCGAGCGCGACGAATGAAGGACGGAGAGGTCCCCGGGCACGACACCTCGCTCGCAGCCGCCGCGCGGCGGCTCGGCCTGCGCGGGACCGAGCTCACCTCGTACGGTGACTGGGCGGCGAAGGTCGCCGCGCCCGCGCTCGCCCGCCCGCGCGCTCGGCCTGCCGCGGCGCGCCTCATCCTCGTCTCGGCGATCACCCCGACCCCGGCCGGTGAAGGCAAGACCACGACGAGCATCGGGCTGGCCGACGGGCTCGCGCAGCTCGGCGAGCTCGCGTGCATCGCGTTGCGCGAGCCTTCGCTCGGACCGGCGCTCGGGATGAAGGGCGGCGGTACCGGCGGCGGCGCGGCGCAGCTCGTCCCGGCGGAGCGGATCAACCTGCACTTCACGGGCGACCTCCACGCCGTGACGAGCGCGCACAACCTGCTCGCCGCGATGATCGACAACCACCTCCATTTCGGGAACGAGCTCGGGATCGATCCGCGCCGCATCGTGTGGCGTCGCGTGATCGATCTCAACGACCGACCGTTGCGCCAGGTGATCGTGGGCCTCGGCGGACCGGGGCAGGGCGTGCCCCGCGAGACCGGCTTCGACATCACGGCGGCCTCGGAGGTGATGGCGATGCTGTGCCTCGCCCGGGATGCGGACGATCTTCGGCTTCGGCTCGAGCGCACGATCGTCGCCTTCACGCATGCGGGGGTGCCCGTGACCGCGGGACAGCTGCGCGCGGCCGGAGCGATGCTGTCTCTGTTGCGCGACGCGCTCGAGCCGAACCTCGTGCGCACGCTCGAGGGCACGCCGGCGCTGGTGCACGGCGGCCCGTTCGCCAATATCGCCCACGGTTGCTCCAGCGTGATAGCGACGCGCACCGCGCTTCACCTCGCCGACTGGGTCGTGACCGAGGCGGGGTTCGGGTTCGATCTCGGCGCCGAGAAGTTCTTCGACATCAAGTGCGCGTCGGCCGGGCTCGACACTGCCGCCGTCGTGCTGGTGGCCACGGTGCGCGCCCTCAAGCTCCACGGCGGCGTGGCCCTGACGGACCTCGCGGTCCCGAACGGAAGCGCCGTCGAGGCAGGGCTCGCGAACCTCGACAAGCACGTCGAGAACATCCGGGCCTTCGGCGAGACCCCGATCGTGGCGCTCAATCGCTACGCCGCCGACACGGAGGACGAGGTCACGATCGTCCGCGCACGGTGCGCGCACCTCGGCGTGCCGTTCGCGGTCACCGATCACTTCGCGCGCGGGGGCGTCGGGGCCATCGATCTCGCCCGGCTGGTGATCGAGCACGCAGAGCGGGTGAGCGTTCCGTTCCGACCCCTCTACGCGTGGAGCGATCCGGTCGAGCACAAGATCCGGACGGTCGCTCAGCGGATGTACGGCGCGCGCGACATCGTGTTCACGCCCGCCGCGCACCGCGATCTCGCCGAGGTCGACCGTCTCGGTTTCGCGGGCCTCCCGATCTGCATGGCGAAGGCCGCGACGTCGCTGTCCGACGATCCACACGTCGTCGGCCGCCCGCGCGACTTCGATGTCTCTGTCCGTGCCGTTCAGATCAACGCCGGCGCGAACTTCCTGGTGGTGATCACGGGCGACATCGTGCGAATGCCAGGGTTACCCCGCCATCCGATTGCCGAATCGATCGACCTCCGCGACGGGACGATCGTTGGAATGAAGTAGCGGCCTCGGCCATCGCCGGGCGGATCGAGCGATGCCGTTCCCGGAACGGAGTACACTGGCAGGGTGTGGCGGCTGCTGTTCAGCCTCGTGGTGCTCCAGGGCGGCTGCGATACGGTGTTCGGGCTGCATCGGCCGCCGGATGCGCCCCCGGATACGCCCCAGCCTCCGCCGGAGCATTGCTCTCCGGTGGGACTGCTCGACGACGATTTCGGGCGCGCGGCCGTGGAGACGTGGGGTCTCTCGGATGCCCGCATCGTCAACGGCCATGTCGAGTTCGGCACCGGGCCGTATCCGACTCTCTACTCCGGGTACTTCTACGACCTTCGCGACAATTCGTTCGCCATCGATGTCGGCATCGCGGACCTGTCGCCCGGTGAGGGGGACGTGCGCCTCGAGCTACGGGCAGAGGCGGGGCTGGCGATCGACGTTCGCAACACCCTCGACATGGTCAGCGACGGGGTCACGCTGAGCGCCATGGTCATCGACGGCGGAGTCGTCAAGGTGGTGGACTCGACCCCGTACGACCCGGCACAACACGCGACCTGGCGCATCGTTCACGAGCTCGGCGCCGTACGCTTCGAGGCCGGTCCCCTCGGTGGTCCGTTCAGCGTCGTCGGCGCGATCCCGAGTCCGCCGTGGGTCGGTTACATGCAGGTCACCCTCGGGCTTACGCGACCCGACAGCACCAGCTACCAGGTATTTGCCGACAACGTGAAAGGTGGTGCAACAGGACCAGCCTGTTCCGTGAAGTACCTGACCGACGACTTCTCAGCCGCGGTACGCGATCAGAAGTGGAGCAGAACGTACGCCCAACCGGGGGGCGTCGTGGGAACGGTCGGTGGCGTGTTGTCGATGACCGCGCCGGCCACAGCTCCGTCGGGGAGTGTCTATGCGAGCCTGGCGCCGAGTGCGATCCAGGATCTTCGAGATGGCGCGTTCGTGGTCGAGATCCCGACGATGGTCGACCAGTCGGACGTCACCCAGAACCTCGCGATGACGGTCTCGACCATCGCTGGGCTCATCACGATCGAGCAACGCGGAGGCACCCTCGAGGCGAGGAGACCGGGCTACCTGCTCGTCGACAGTCGCCCGTACGATCCGGTCGCGCACCGGTGGTGGCAGATCCGCGAGGCGGAGGGGCGCGTGTTCTGGGAGGTCTCGGGCGACGGCCGCACGTTCCAGACTCTCGGATCGGCGGCGGGCCTGACCAACCTCGATCGGGTCGGGGTCGCCGTCGATGTCAACAGTGTTCACAGCCCGCGAGCGTTGACGGCGGAGATCGACAACATCGGACTCCCGCCCTGACCTGCCAACGACGATCGCGCAGGAGCTGCGCGCGCCGATCGTCGTTCCGCCGACTCTGCGCGGAAGCTCGGTCTGGGGTGCGGTGGAGGAGGCTTCCGCGGGCACGGTTACTGCTTCATCTGTCAGTAGAACCTCAGCGCTTCGATTGGGTCACTCGGCGCCAGTCCACAGAGTCCAACTCCGTGTGATCAAGCCGCTCGACCGCGATGCCCACTACCACCGTCTGGCGTGAAGGCACGTACCTGCAGAAGGCACAGGGACGCGGTGGCACGGTACCCCGGTGAGCGACGCGGCCGTCGGGTGATCCAACCGAGGCGCTGAGGCGATCAGTGACTCGGACATCGTCGGCGTCTCACCTCGCCGGTGCGTCGCCTGCGCGGTGCTCGCCTTCGCACTGCTCGCAGGCTGTGAGTCGATCATCCGGCGCCACGAACGCTGGTCCCAGTCGCCCGTCTTCGCCTATCGTGCGGAGATGTTGTCGAAACGCATCGTGGTGACGTTCGGAGCGCTTGCCCTGTTCGGGGGAGCCGCGTGCAAGAAGAAGTCGGCCGATAAAGGTAGCAGCCCTGAGCAAGCGGCCACCTCCCCCGGCGGCAAGGGCGTCAAGGCTGCGCTGGGCGCCGGCGGGAAGCCAGGGGGCGAGCCTTTCGTCCCGAGCACGCAAGGGTTCCAGTTCCAGAACTACGGGAACGAAGACGGCGTGGAGAACCTGACGGTGGCGGAGGTCGTTCGGATGTTCGGGGCCGAGGCGTGTGCAGAGGGGGAGGGCGCGACCTGCGTGCTGACGCCCGCCGCGGAGCAGTGGATGGACGAGATCAACAAAGGGATGGACGGCGGCCACTGCGAAGGCTTCGCGGCACTCTCGCTGCTGTTCGAGTTGAAGAAGCTGTCCCCCGCGGACTTCGGCGCGCCGACCGCGTTCCAGCTGGCGCTCGCGGGCAACGCCAAGCTCCAGCACGAGATCGCATACTGGTTCGCCACCCAGTTCATCGCACCGATGGCGACCAGCGAGATCAAGACGCTGACCCCGACCGAGGTCGCCGACAAGCTCGTCGAGGGGTTCACCACGGGCTCCGAGAGCTACACGCTGGGCATCTACATGGCCGACGGCTCGGGAGGTCACGCGACCACGCCGTACGCGGTGGTGGAGAAGAGCCCGACCGAGACGTGGATCATGCACTACGACAACAACTTTCCCGGCGAGGAACGGCACATCGACATCGATCGTACGGCCAACACCTGGAAGTACTTCACCGCCGCGGATCCCAAGGCGCCGGGTTCGGCGTACGAGGGCGATGCCACGACCCAGTCGCTCACGCTCGCGCCGACCAGCGTGCGGCTCCAGAAGCTGACCTGTCCGTTCTGTGGCGAGGTCGATGACCCGGCCGATGACCAGGCACGTGCGAAGGGCTCGCGGCAGATCATCCTCGACGGCGACGCCGATCTCCTGATCACCGACGATACAGGCAAGCGGATCGGTCACGCCGGGGGCAAGCTGATCAACGAGATCGCGGGCGCGCAGATGGTGGCGGTCAAGAGCGGCTCGCGACGCGCCGACCGTGAACCGATCTACCACCTCCCGTCCGGGCACAAGCTGAAGGTCACCCTCGACGGCAGCACCCTGAAGTCCAAGGAGGCCTCCGATGTGTCGCTGATCGCGCAGGGCTATACGATGGGCGTCTACGGCGTCAACCTGTCGCCCGGCGAGCAGGACACGATCGAGTTCTCGGCGGACTGGAAGGAGGTCAGCTACACGACCTCACTCGACGAGACGCCCGACCTCGAGCTCGGCGTCGCGACCAAGGGCGCGGACTACGAGTTCGAGATCCACGCGGCCGGAGAGACGGGTGGCCAGCGCGTCGACATGTCCCTCGACGTCAAGACCGGGACGCTCTCGGTGTCGGCGGTCGCCAAGGATGGCACTGCGGAGTACGAGGTCGTGATCCATCGGATCACCGACCAGGGTGAGCAGGAGTTCCACCACAAGGGCGTGTCGGCCGGGGCGAAGGATGTCTTCGTGTTCAACTACGCGGGGTGGAAGGGCAACGGCACCGGCATGAAGGTGGGTGTCGATCACGGTGGCGACGGGTCGATCGACGAGGATGAAGAGCTCGGCGACGAGGAGTAGCGGCTGGGGCATCGACTTCTGCGGGTCACGCCGTGCCGATCTGTGGCAACGTCCCATGCCATGACCACCGCCCGCGGCCTCCTGTTCGTGATCCTCGTGTCCGCGTGTGGTGATGGGTCGAGCGCCGCCGACGTCGATGCGATGGTCGATGGAAACGTCGATGGATTCACGAGCCTGCTCGAAGGTGACTGGAACCTCGGCCCGGGACAGGAGGGATACTTCTGCGTCTACGCGACCGTGCCGCGCGATCTCTACATCAAGGCCCTGCGTCCGATCACGCCAGCCGGCACGCATCACACGGTGCTGACACGCTACACGGCCGCCACGCCCGCGGACGGTGTGGTGCCGTGCAACGTCGGCACGAACGGCCAGAACATGATCTTCGGCTCGGGCGTCGGTGCACCGGACTTCACCTTCCCCGCCGGGGTCGGGCTCCACCTCGCGAAGGGGACGCGCCTGCTCCTGAACCTCCACCTGTTCAACGCCGGCGACACGCCGCTGTCGGGCCGATCCGGCACGCTGATCCAGGAGACCACCGCCGCCGAGATCCCGAACCTGGCGGAGCTCGTGCTGGCCGGCCCCACGATCACGCTGAGCGTCCCGCCCGGCATCTCGACGCGATCGGGAACCTGTCAGCTCAGCAACATCACGAGCACACCGATCCAGACGTTCGCGCTGTCGCAGCACATGCACAAGCTCGGTACGAACATGAAGTCGACGGTCCAGCGCGGCGCCACCGAGATCGTGCTGCAGGACGTTCCATACGACTTCGAGAAACAGGTGTTCCACCAGACGCCGTCGCTCGTCGAGCTGCGCCCGGGTGACGTGCTCACGACCGCGTGCACGTACAACAACACGACCGGCAACATCGTCAGGTTCGGCGAGTCATCCAACGACGAGATGTGCTTCACGGACCTGTTCTATTACCCGGCGCAACAGGCGAACTTCGTCTGCACGAACTGAACAGGGCCTGGCGCGCTACTTGGCCTTGGCGACCGAGTTGCCCCTGCCGTTGGTCGCCACGGACGGCTTCTTGCCGGTCTTGGCCTTCTTCCAGGTGACCTTGTTCTTCGCGCCGTTGATGTGGATGACGCCGATCACCTCCGCGGTCACCGCATTGCTCGCGCCGTTGAGGTTCAGCTCCTCGACGTCCGCGATCGCGACGACGAGCTTGCTCCCGTTGACGTTGATCTCCTTGCACGCTCCCGTCAGCGTGAAGGTTCCGCTTCCGTTGGTGATGTTGACGGTCGCGTCTTCGGCGCAGTCGTAGGTCGCACCGTCGGCGTCGGTGAAGTCTTTGTCAGCGAAGGCGAGCGTGGGGGTCAGGGCGAGGCCGAACAGCAGGGCGAGTTGCTTGAGCATGATTCCTCCGGGCGATGAGACGCCGATCATGCACCAAGCTTCACGAGACTCGACATCACCGCGACATCAACGTGCCTGGCGCGGTGCCCAATCGCTCGAATGAGCCCACAGTCACCCACCCGGTGGGTCCGGTGTCTGGGGGCGCGCGCCTATGCGTCGACGAGACTGCGAAGCATCCACGCTGTCTTCTCGTGGACCTGCATACGCTGGGTGAGGAGGTCGCACGTCGGCTGATCGTTGACCTCGGCCGCGAGCTTGAAGCCGGCGCGGGCCGTACGAGCCACCGTCTCGTGGCCCTCGACCAGCCGGCGGATCATGTCGTCGGCCTTCGGGACACTCTCGTCCTCGGGGATCGCCGTGAGCGCCGCGAACTGGCGATAGGTTCCCGGCGCGGGAAACCCCAAGGACCGGATGCGCTCCGCGATCGCGTCCACGGCGAGCCACAGTTCGTTGTACTGCTGCTCGAACATCAGATGGAGGGTCTGGAACATCGGGCCGGTCACGTTCCAGTGGTAGTTGTGCGTCTTCAGATAGAGCGAGTAGGTGTCGGCCTGAACCTTGGAGACGGCTCGAGCGATTCTCTCGCGCATGGTGACGTCGATACCGATGTTGATGTCCACGTGGGGCTCCTGGTGGTGGTGGTCCGGGATGTCGGGTCGTCGAGTGCTCGCGGCACGGCCGAGTGACCTCGAAGCTTGGACGCTGCTGGACACCTTCAGTTACGCATGATCGAGCTCACGCACGTTCGCGCTGGACGACCCGGCCCTCGCGCAGCACGAGCATCTCGCCTTCCGCGAGGGCTTCCCAGCGCTCTCCGCTCAGCGGCACGCTCGCGACCAGCGCGACCTGCTGGTCCTCGTCGTGGGCGATCGAGAGTCCGACCATGGGGATGCCATCGGCGCCGGGGGTGCACGTCCGACACAGCACGTGCAGGCCGGGCGGGCGGATCTCGCCCGAGTCGTGCTTCCGGCGGTGCCCGTGCGCGAACACCGCGTCGCCGTCGGTGTAGAGGAAGTTTGCGGGTCCGAGCGAGCGCAGCTCGGCGGCGAATGCGCGGAGCTCGGCGAGGCGGACCTCGAGCGAGGGAACGCCGGCGGTCCACAGTGGCGCGAGGCGTTCGAGCAGCGCACAGAACGCGTGCTCCGAGTCGGTGTCGCCGATCGGCAAGAACCGCCGCGCCGGAAACCGCGGGTCGGCTTCCACGCCGGGGACCATGCCGTTGTGGGCGAACAGGTGCATCCGTCCACCGAGCTCGCGCGCGAACGGCTGCGTGTTGCGCAACAGCCGTGGCCCCTGGGTGGCCCGGCGGATGTGGGCCATGATGATCGAGCTGCGTGCGGAGTGGTGCTTCGCGCACGCCAGCAGGCGGCTCTCGCTCGCGGCCTCGGGTTCGCGGAGCACGAGCGCATCACCGGCCTGCATGAAGCCGATGCCCCAGCCATCGCGATGGGGCCCGGTCTCACCGCCGTGACGCGCCAGCTCGTCGAGCGACAGCGTGACGGTGGTCGGGAGCCGGGCCGAGATCGCGAGGAGCTCGCACATGGCGGCTGCCTTACTTCAGCCCGTTCCGGTGCCGGAGCGATCCTGGCGCCGTGGGCGAGGCCTTGGAAGACCCGGCCGCGTGACCCGCGCAGCGTTGCGAGGTCGGAACGTGCCCGAGGACTTGCTCGACGTGGGCACCACATCCGGCCCAGGTGGGCTTTCTGCACTTCTCACACGTTACGGCTCGACACATGCTCTTGCTCCTCCACCAGGTAGAGCCATGTAGCGCTTCCAGGGTTCGCAGAATCGTTGCTTCGCGGTATGGCTCTCACCAGGGCAATGAGCATCTTCCTGATCGTCGCCATGTTGATCGGTGCCCTCGCCGGCTTCGGAGTCCACCGGTTCGTTGGCTGCAGATCCGGGGCCTGCGCGATCTGGGCGAACCCGATCCTCTCGACCCTGTACGGTGCGCTGCTCGGGTTCTTGATCGGCAGCGGCTCGTAGCGCGAACCCTTCCTCCGCCTTCCGGCTCTCACCGCGCACCGCTGCCACGACGTGGCGCCGAACTGATCACGGAGCTCATGACACATCCAAGCACCGAAGCCCCGAGCACGGGCCTCCTGATCGAGCCGCCGGAGCGCGTCCCCTGGTACCTCCGCCTCGGCCTGTGGTGGGCACGACGTGCGACCGGAAAGGAGCCGCTCCCCGGTCGCCTGCTCGCACACTTCCCGCGAGGGGCGATCGGCGCGGGCCTGTTCGAGCTCGGAGCGGCGCACGCACCGCGCGATCTCGGCGGCCGCGAGCTGGCCGTGGCTCGACTCGTGGCGAGCGCGACGACGGGATGCCCGTTCTGCATCGACATGAACGCCGCGGGCCACGCCGAGGCCGGGCTGTCTCGGGACGAGCTCGCTGCCTTGCTGGAGCTCGACCGCGAACGGTGGTCGGCGCTCGGCCTGCGCGAGCACCTCGCCGCCCGGTACGCGACGTGCCTGTCGTCCACGCCGGTCGTGGTTCCCGCGGAGCTGCAAGATCAGCTGCGCCGGGCCTACTCCAGCCGCGAGATCGTGGTCCTCGCGACGACGATCGCGCAGGTCAACTACTGGGCTCGGTTCTGCAACGGCCTGGGCGTCCCGCTCGCCGGGTTGTTCGACGATCGTTCGTGTCCGCTGCCGACCGCCGACCACGGGGCTGCCCGATGAGCGTGTGGGCGACGCACGTGCTGCCGCACCTGATCGAGAAGGCCGGCCGCAGTCACGCGATCCTCGAGGCGCGCCGGCGCTGGATCCCACGCGCGCACGGTGAGGTCCTCGAGATCGGCGTGGGGTCCGGCCTCAACCTCGCGTTCTACGATCCGGACCGAGTCCGCAAGCTCACGGCCATCGATCCGTCGTCGCCGTTGCTCGAGCGCGCCTCCGCGCGCGTTCGCGACGCGCGGGTGCCGATCGAGCTGGTGCGAGGGTCGGCCGAAGCGCTGCCCTTCGCGGATCACTCGTTTGACTCCATCGTGATGACGTACACGCTGTGCAGCATCGACGAGCCCGGGCGTGCGCTCGCCGAGCTGCGACGCGTCCTTCGTCCCGACGGCGAGCTGCTGTTCGTAGAGCACGGGCTCTCGCGCGACGAGTCGACGCGGCGCTGGCAGAGGAGGCTGACCCCGCTGTGGAAGCGGGTCGCGGGCGGTTGCCACCTCGATCGTGACACCGGCGCCATGTTGCAGGAGGCCGGGTTTCGGAGCGCGGACATGACCGTCGCGCCGGGTGATGGCCCCCGGTGGCTCGGCTTCACCTACCAGGGAACTGCGCATCCAGCGTCGGATGCGGGCGGGGATGTTCCGCGCTAGGGTCCGCGGCATGACCAGACGGATCCTCGATTCCGCGCACGTTCACCCCGCGCTCCACGACAAGATCGCTGCGAACCACAGCGACATCGTCGACGAGGTGATCGCCGCGGTGGCTGCCCATCCGGTGGTCGTGGTCGGAATGAAGCAGAACCCGTTCCCGCGCCGCGTGAAGAAGGCGCTGAGGGCGCATGGCACCGCGTTCCACTACCTCGAGTACGGCAGCTACCTGAGCACCTGGCGGCGGCGGACCGCGCTGAAGATGTGGAGCGGCTGGCCGACCTTCCCGATGGTGTTCGTGCACGGCATGCTGGTCGGAGGCGCCGAGGACGTCGAGAAGCTGATCGCCTCGGGCGAGTGGGACAAGCTGGTGGCCGGCTCCGCGAAGGCCAGCTGACGGAACACGAGCGCTGTCGAGTACCGAGGACCTCGACCTCGGGGATATACTGGGTACGTGAGGCGATTCGCTGCGCTGGTGGTTCTTGCGGGGGGATGCTTCAGCAAGCCGGGGTTCCAGGCGGGCGGCGGCGACGGTGGTTCGTATCCGACGAGCTTTGGACCGTTCATGACGCCGCAACCCCTCCCGGGCATCGCGGCGACGGACGCGAGCAAGAGCGATCGGGCCCCGACGGTGTCGTCGAATCCGTACGAGCTGTTCTTCAGCTCGGAGAGGGAGCCGACGCGGCGGATGTTCGTGGCGAAGCGGGGCACGCCGGATGGGATGTTCGTGATGCCGATTCCCTTCATCGCCGAGATGAACGGGCAGAGCGACGGAACGATCACCTCGATCGGGACGGACCTGTACTTCCTGGATTCATCGAACCAACCCGGGGCGGCACGGCGTCCGTCGTCGGAGGCATCATGGGGGCCCGGTATCCTGTCGCTCCCGAGCATGGGGCCAGCGGACTTCGGGGCGGGTGATCTGCGGTTGATGGCCGGATCGACGCCAGATCGGTCGGCTGCCAGCTCCAGGATCGTCGAGTTCTCGCGTGCCTCGTTCGATGACATGTGGAGCTCCGCGAAGGCGCCCAAGTTTTCGGCAGGAGCTTCCGGCGACACGGCCCCGACGCTCAGCCAGGACGGCCTCGAGCTGTTCT
>JAYVLW010000686.1:0-12140 GCA_043759315.1 Myxococcales bacterium | reverse complement strand
GGCGAGGTTGCGCGGCAACTTGCCCAGGTAGCGCTCGACGACGATCTGCTCGCCCGTGCAATAGGCGATCTCGGCCTCGTTGGCCGGAGTGTCACTGTCCGCCGCGCGCGCGACCTTGCGGCCGACGCGAAGCTGCTGCGGCTCGAGGCGCAGCGAGAGGATGAAGCCGACATCCTGACCGATCCCCGCATGCGCGGTACCGCGGAGGCGGCCGAGGACGACGATGTTGCCGGTGGCGCGGATCTCGGCGCCGGGGTTGACGTCGCCGAACACGATCAGGTGACCCTGGTGCTCGAGAATCACGCCGGAGCGCACGGGCCCCACGACGAGCCGGGTGCCCGACGCGACCTCTAGCTCGGCGACCTGGGCGTGCGGGCTAGCGGCCAGCGCGATCGGCACGGCGGTCTGGGTGGGCTCTTCGAAGCTGACGAGCTGCTCGGTGGTCAACACCTGCACGAGCTCCGTCAGCTCCGAGTCGGCCAGCATCATGGGCTCTGCCGGTTGTGTGGCTTCCGCGACGGGAAGCCCGAGGAGTGGGTTGGGACCGAGCCCGGTGGGCGCGTCCTCGAACACCTCGAGCGGTTCGTCGTCGGCAACGGCGAGCGTCGGCGCGGGCGCCGAGCCAGCCGCGAGGTTCGGCTGCGGGACCGCATCGGCATCGATCAGGGCGACCGGCTTGTCCTTCTTCGGGACGCCGACCTCGACGATCCGCAGCTCGTACCTGGTGGCGAGCTCGTCGAGCTTGCCGAGGCAGCCGGGAGGAAGCGGACCGGACTCGACCCTGATGCGCACGTCGGAGCCGCGGAAGAAGCTCGGGGCCTCCTCCAGGCGGCGGGTCACGGCGTCGACGATCGGGTCGATGCCGGCCGAGCCGATGACGTGGATCTCGAGCCCCTTGGCGGTGCCGCGCAGGAGCGCGGGTGGCCGGGTGTCCTCGTTGTCGTTGGAGACGGCGGTAGCTGTGTCCATTGGGTGCCCATGAAATCCGTAATCCGGGCGCACCAAGCGGGGCAACTTTTCTTCGATAAGGAGATCACTTTGTGCCGATTCCGACGAAACCGCGGCACGAACGCACGGGCTGCGGCCCGTATTTCGGCAAGCTGGGCTCCCGGCACATCAGGAACACCGTTCCCTTTCCGCTCTCGACGAGCCGCACGTGCACGCAGCGGTGACACAGCGATCCGGGGAACGGTGGCGCGTCGCCCACACGGAATAACTCGCACGCGTGCCGAAACATTGCACGCGCGGATCGCACATCTACACTCGAGCAGAGATGTGCCGGATGTTCGGAGTGGTCGCAGCGGAGCCCATCGCTCCCCGCGAGCTGTTGCGCGATTCGCCGCGCAGCTTGCGGGCCCTGTCGCGCGAGCACCCGGATGGCTGGGGGGTCGCCATTCACACGGCCAACGAGTGGGTCGTGCACCGCAGCACCTCGTGCGCGGCGGACTGCGCGCGCTACGGCGAGCTCGCCGAGGGCGTGGCGACGAAGCTGATCGTCGCACACATCCGGCAGAAGACCGTTGGCGCGACCGCGCTCGCGAACACGCATCCGTTTCGCCGTGGCGCGTTCGTGTTCGCACACAACGGAACGATCAAGGATGTCGCGCTGCTCGTCGCGATGTCGTCGCCGGAGCGGCTCGCGCAGATCGAAGGCGATACCGATAGCGAGCGCCTGTTCGCGTTCGTGATGACCCATGTCGATGCGGCCGGCGATGTCGATCGCGGCGTCGCGCTCGCCGTGCGCGCGCTGCACGCGCTCGGCGAGGTCGGCTCGGCCACGTTCCTCCTGTCGTGCGGCACGCGCCTCTACGCGCATCGACTCGGTCGCACGCTGTTCGTCTCGATCCGCAGCGGTGCGGTGGTGATCGCGAGCGAGCAGCTCACCACCGAGGAGTGGCACGAGCTGCCGGAGCGCTCGCTCGTCGTCGTCGATCAAGCAGGCGCGCCCCCGCGCACGCTCGCCGCCTAGCTAGTCGGCGCCCGGAGGCGGTTCTTCGAACGTCACGACCGGCGTTCCGCCCTCCGACCTCGCGTGCATCCTGTACGTGACCGAGGTCCCGTCGCAGTCGAGGTCGCCGATGGCTTCGGCGTCGAGCGTCTTCCCATCGGAGTGCACGCGATACTGGAAGCGCGTCGGCTCGTCGATCTGGAAGTCGAGCTTCGTCCACAGCTCCTGCTGCCACGCGGCGCCGCCGGGATCGCACTTGCCGTTCGTCCCCTGACAGCACGGTGTCGGCGGGGTCAGCGGTGCATCGCCGACCGGGTACGAAGAATTCGCGATGTAGTGGGCCTTCGCGGCCTTCGCGATGCGTAGCAGCATCAGGCTCGCCTCGGTCTGCTTGCCCTTCTTCATGTAGTCCATGAACGCGGGAATCGCGACAGCGGCGAGCATGCCGACCACGGCCATCGGCGACATCAAGCCGCTCGTGCCGGCCTTGTAGTCGGCGGCGAACGGCGAGGTCGGCGCACCCGCGGCGATCGACTTCGCTGCATCGCCGGCGGTACCTGCGACGAACGTCTCGGGCGAGATGGCCGCAAGCTTCGCGACGACGTCGTCGGGGTTAGCCCACAGCGTGCGTAGCCCGAGCGTGATCTTGAGCTTGTCACCATCGATCCTCACCGCGCCGCCCATCTCGTTGAGCAAGCTGAGGCCGCGGATCCCCATCAGGACCTCCGCCGGGAGCGTCGGCAGCTTCGGCATCGCGGCGAGCGCCTGACCATAGAGTGTGCCGCGGCCCCAGAAAGCGAACGCCGACTCCGCCTTCGCGAGCTCGGCGCCGAGCGCGGTCATCGGTACGCCGACGCCGACGGCGGTTCCGCCCTTCTTGCCGATCCGGATCTCCTGACCCTCGACCCACAGATCGATGGGGATCCCGAAGGACGGCAGCGTCACGTGACATGCACCGTCGGTGAAGGCAGCGCCCGCCGCGGAGAGCCCCGGGATCTCGGTGCAGTGCTCGAGCAGCGTCGACGCGGGTGCCGGATCCTTCAGCGGGATCCGCACATCGACCTCCGGACTCCCGGGCGTGATGTGCATCGTCACGGGCCCGACGAGCGAACGCGCGAGCGCTGCGAGCGACACGCCGCCGACGAGTGGCGTCGGCGGCATGTTGTTCAGCATCGGCGCCAGGTCGATCACGCCGAAGCCCGCCGTCCTGTCGGGATCGGCGCGCGGCTTGATCTGCGCCCCGCTGAACCGCGAGGTCATCGCCGATGGCAGTCCGCTGACCACCGCGCGCACCGTGACCGCGCCGCGCGCGAGCTGGATCACGCCAGCGGCGGAGCCCGCACCCCCGGGAAGCGGAACGTTCGCCACGACCTCGATGTCACCGCGCGTGCCGACCGCGGCGAGTCCCGACTTCAGCGATCCATGACCGATCTTCGCGAACACGTCCTCGCTGCTCGCGCAGATGTAGAAGCCGTTGGTCGTCTTGCATGTCGCCTTTCCGACCGTGTCGGAATCGCGGCCCTTCGAGCCGTGCGCCGCGGCGATGAACTTGTCGCGATCTCCGACGGGGACGATCGCGATGCCGCCGCCGCCGGGCGTGACGAAGAAGCCGCCTCCCTTGGTCGGCGTGAGCCCGAGGTCGGCGAGCGTGACCTCCGGCTTGCCGAAGATCTGCTGGAGCTCGTTGCCGAGCATCATGTTGATCGGCGACAGCTCCGGCGCGGTCCCCAGCAGCGCGCGCACGTCGAGCCACGCGTGCTCGGCCATCGCCACCGCGCGCGGCGAGGCGACGATCGCGATCGTCGCCCCCTCGGGTGCGAGCGCCCACAGCGCATCGATCTCGGCGGTCGACGCCGGAGCGCCTGTCGTCTTCTCGACAGCTTCTGCGGGCTGCTTCTTGCAGCCGATGGCGAGCGCACCGACGACGACGAGGAGCCTGGCTGGACGCATGTGGCGCTTGTATCCCAGAAGGCTCTCAGCCGGTGATTCCGCGTGACGAGGAGTGACGGACCGCCGTCCGGACGGTACATGACAGGCATGCGGCGACCCGCACCTCGCGAGGGTTGGATCCTCGCTGGAACCCTCGACGGTCGCGCCGCGCGTCCCGCACTTCTCGATGATGTAGGGGGGCTGCCGTACCTGTCGCGCCTGGTGCTCGACCTGGCACTCGCCGGCACGACCCGGATCTACCTGCTGTGGGAGCTGGCGCGCCCCCTGCCCGATCTTTCCGCAGTGTTCGCCGATCCGCGGATCGCGGGACGCGTGGTGCTCGAGATCTCGTCGCGCGCGCCGAGCGGCGATGACGCCGACGGCGTGGTCGTGGTGCGCGCCGATCGCATCATGCATCGCGAGATGCCGCGTGCGACCGCCGAGGCGTGGGCGTCCGGTACCGCGCGCATCGCGAAGATCGCCGGCGCATCGCACGATGGCGTCTTCGCGACCGACCGCGCACTCGCCCGCGAGCTCGCCGAGGCGGCGAAGCAGCCCGACGGGATCAGCGAGGTGCTCGCGCGCCACGAGATCGCGGACGCCACCCCGCCCTACCTCGCGTTCACGGCGGCCGCACCAGATCGTCGCTCGCTGCGGCGCGCCGAGCGCCAGCTCGTGTGGTCGCTGCGCAAGTCCGCCGATGGGCTCGCGTCGAAGTGGCTCAATCGCCGCATCTCGCTCCCGATCTCGTGGCTCCTCGCGCGCACCCCGATCCATCCGAACCACATCACGGTGATGGCTTTGATGTTCGCCCTCGCGGGCGGCTTCGTGATCTCGCGCGGCGGCTACACCGCCGGCCTGGTCGGCATGCTGCTCGTCAACTTCGGCTCGATCATCGATGGCGTCGACGGCGAGCTCGCGCGCCTCCGCTTCCAGTTCTCGCGGCTCGGGCAGTGGCTCGATACGGTCGCCGACGATGTCGCGAACCTCGCCTACGCCGGTGGTGTGATGGCGAACCTCCACGCGGCCGGCGTCACGTGGGCCCTTCCGGTCGGGCTCGCCGCCTCCGCGGCGTTCATCAGCACGCAGGTCACGCAGTATCTCCTGATCCGGTTCGTCTATGGCTCCGGCGATCTCGCGGCGATCCCCTGGGCGTTCCAGAGCTCGCAGGTGCTCTCGGGCTCCGGGCTCCGGGCGGTCATTCCGAAGCTGTTCAAGCGCGACTTCGTGGTCACCGCGATGGTCGTGCTCGCCGCGCTCGGCAGGCTCGACCTGATCCTGCTGACGTTCGCGACCGGCGCGTTCGTGTTCTTCGGGGTGTTCTGGGTCCAGCTCGCCCGGAACATCGGCTCGATCCGTCGCGCCGGCTAGACGGCGCGGTGGGCGTCGAGCCAGCCCTGCGTGCAGTCCGCCATCATCGTCATCGACTTCTCGAACTCGGCGACGATGCCGCGCTCGATCTTTCCGGACAGCAGCGTGATGTTGACCGTGACCTTGCCCGAGTAGCGGCGGTGGATCTGGTTCTCGCCGAGCTTCTTGAGCTGATAGACCGCGTTGATCGAGACGCGTCCGTTGAGGATGTCGGGGGTGACGGTGAGGTCGACCGCGTCATCCTTGCGCCGCCAGGTCATCGCCTCGAAGTACGAGAGACGACCACCCTTCACGAAGGGCCGCACGAACACCGGCAGCGGCTTGGCGGCGGTGACCTTCCACGTGGTCCTGCGGATCGCCCCGTCGTCGTGGTTCTCGGTAACCGTGCGGTCGACCAGGTCCGCGAGCTTGTCCTGGGTGGCGAGGTGATCGGGATCGAAGTACGCCTCGAGGATCGTCGTCGTGGAGGGTGCCCGGAACACGTGCTCGTAGCTGAATTCGGTGGGCATGGGTCCTTGTTGGTACGGGCGAGTGGACCACACGGATCGGCGTGACGCTAGAATGCCCGCGTGCCGCGGTTGGTCGACGATTCGTTTCTGTGCGAGCCCGCGAAGTCGCTGGTTCTCGCCGACGGGTTCGCGTTCAAGCACGGCGAGCGCATCGCGCCGTTCACGATCGTCTACGAGACCTACGGCGAGCTGAACGCGGAGCGCTCGAATGCCGTGCTCGTCTGCCACGCGCTCTCACCGGGTGCACACTGCGCCGGCAAGTACGCGATCGATGATGCCAAGCCCGGCTGGTGGGACGGCATGGTCGGCTATGGCAAGGGCATCGATCTCACGAAGTACTTCGTCGTGTGCGTGAACTTTCCCGGTTCGCCCTGGGGCACCACCGCCCCGCGCACGCCGGATCCCGCGACGGGCAAACCGTACGGCTCGCGTTATCCGTGGGTCACCGTCGAGGACATGGTCGAATCGCAGCGCCTCGTCGCAGATCACCTGAACATCGCGAGGTGGAAGGCGATCGTCGGCAACTCGCTCGGCGGGATGGAGGTGCTGATGTGGGCCGCGATGCATCCCGAGCGGATCGGCGGCCTCGTGAGCATCGCCGCGTCGGCGTACGTGCCGGTCGCGAGCGTGGCGTGGCACCTGATCGGCCGGAAGGTGATCCAGAGCGATCCGGCGTTCAACGGCGGCGACTACTACGACAGCACCCACTCGCTGCGCGGGCTCCAGCTCGCGCGCATGGTCGGTCACATGACGTATCTCTCGAACGAGGCGCTGGAGTCCAAGTTCGGGCGCCGCCGTCGCGGCGGCACGCGCCAGTTCGAGGTCGATTCGTATCTCGAATACCAGGGCGGTAGGTTCGCCACCTCGTACGACGCGAACTCGTACATCCGCGTGCAGGCCGCGATGGACGAGATGGATCTCGACGAACAGTTCGGATCCCTCGCCCTCGCCTTCAACCGGCTGCGCTGCGCGGCACTTCTGATCTCGTTCGATACCGACTGGCTGTTCCCGACCAGCGAGATCGCGCGCCTGCACGCCGCGATGCGCGAGGCCGGGGTCGATGCGACGCACGTCGATCTCGCCACGCCGAACGGTCACGACGCGTTCCTCATCGACTACGACAAGCTCGCGCCTCCAGTACGCGACTTTCTGGCGGCGCTCTTAGAGTAGATCGACCCAGATCTCGGTGCCGACGCGCGTCACCTTGTAGCGGCGCAGGTGCAGCGCCGGGAGGTGCATGCAGCGCCCGGTGTCGAGATCGAACGCGTAGCCGTGGACGCGGCAACGCACGTGGCGATCTTCGAGGACGCCATAGTCGACCAGGGACACGTCGTCGTGAGGGCACACGCCCGGGAACGCGACCACGTCGCCATCGAGCTCGGTGACCATGACCGGCCAGGTCACACCGTCGACGTCGAAGCCGCGCAGCTCACCGGGGACGACATCGCCCACCTCGCAAACGCGCACGCGGAGCGCCATCGGAGCTCGAAGTGTATCGCGGACTTGCGGTTCATAGGCCAGCCGCCGCCGTGGTGCGTCGATAGCTCCCAGATGCTGTCCCGCCGCGCTGCCGCCCTCGTCGCCGCCATCTCTCTTGTCGCGCCCGCCGCGCTCGCCCAGCCGAAGGCAAAGCCCGCACCGGATCCGGCGCGGCTCTACGACCGCATGGTCAAGAAGGTCGCCGGCATGATCGAGGATGACCGCGCGGCCGACCTCGCGGCGGCGTACAAGCTGCAGCTTCTCAACGTGCTGTGGGAGGACACCGGCCGCTGGGAGGGCAGCTCGGTCGGTCCGAACATCAGCGACGTGACGATCGAGGTCGAGGGCTACTCGAAGGGCAAGACTCACCACTCGTACCTGATGCCGGTGATGCGGCACGACAACTACGTCGACAAGACCGCCGACGTGAAGATGGACAAGATCCTGATCCCCGTCGGCAACCAGCAGAACAATGGGCAGCTCGAGCTCGTCACCCTGAGCGAGCTGCTCCAGGATCCGGCGAGGTACATGTCGACGCCCGACAAGGGCAAGATCAAGGGCGGCAGCTTGTGGGCAAAGCGCGACACCCACGCGCTCGTCAGTGCACAGCACGCGTTCCTCCCGGTGCCGAAGGACGGCCAGGCGAAGTTCTGGCCCGTGATCTTCAACTACCAGTCCGCGAAGAAGAACCCGGCGGTGCTGACGATCCTCGTGACGCGCCAGGGTTCGAGCATCACGATCATCGATAACGATCGCGACACCGTCGGCGGCGATACGTGGGGCCAGCGCCTGTACTTCAACAACGCGGGCGAGCGTGCGCCGCTGATCGCCGAGCGCCTCGGGGACGTGAAGGCCTCCGGCGTGACCGCGAACGGCGAGAACGCCCAGAACCTCAGCGATGACTCGAACGTGCTGATGCTGATCCAGGTGCCCCTCAAGTATCGCCAGCCGCCGATGCGCGCGGCGATGAAGTCGTCCTACGGGCCGATGGACGCCGAGAAGTCGATGGGCCTCGCCGCGGCCCCGAGCGCGAACGAAGCCGGCGGCGGAGGTGGGGGCGGCCGCGACCGCTCCGATGTCGACGTGGCGGTGCTCGGTCACGGCGCGAGCGAGGGCCCATACACCGAGCTCGACGGCCTGACCGTCACCCGCGACACGCGGTTCCCCGTCCGCGTCACGCTGCAGTTCTATCAGGCGACGTCGAACGGCGTGGTCTCGCGCGACAACGTGAAGGCGATGGCGGCCCAGATCCGCAAGGTCTACGGCAAGGGCGACTTCGTAGGCTCACTCGTCGTCCCGAGCGGTCTGGATCGCGTGCGGCCGACGAACTGGATCGGCGCGACCACGGCGCCGAACGTCAGCTGGCTCGACTTCCCCGGTCTCGTCGAGAGATTCTCGAAGGGCCTCGTGATGCGTCCGCGGTTCCGCACCGGCGTCATCTAAGCCGAGCAGCACCGCTCAGAGCTTGCAGCGACCCCGGCGGGGATGGCGAGGACAACGGCGATCACAGCGACTTCAGGAACTCGACGAGGTTGGCCTTGTCGGTCTCGCTCAACGCCAGCTTGAAGTGAGCGTCATAGTGGTTGACGACATCGAGGAGCGTCGCGAACCGACCGTCGTGATAGAAGCCGCGCTTGACGTGGGTCCACAGGCCGCGGAGCGGCGTGGTGCGGTACTTACCGTCGGGCGAGCGCAGCGCCTGGAACTCGTCGATTCCCATCTCGGCGCCTGTATGCATCGCCCAACCCGGCTCCGTCATCAGCCGATCGACATGGCAGCTCGTACAGTTCGCGCCGAACACCACGGCTCCGAGCTTGGCAGCAGCCGGCACGTACGTCCCCTCTGGCGCGGAGGGCGCAGCCAGACCTAGCTGATAGAACTGGAGCCCGGCGAGCTTCGGGGTGATCCGGTCGTTCACGCTGGTGATGTGGCCGAAGCGCTGCTTCGCGGCGATCGGGAACCGCTTGGCATCGTCGAGGCGCGGGTCGAAGAACGTCCCCATTCCGTGCATCTCGATGTTCGCGACGAAGGCATTCCAGTAGGTGACGTTGCCCCAGCCGGTCGATGTGGCCTGGTTCACTCCGGCGAGTCCGAACGCCGGCGGGATCAGGGTCGCCGCGGTCTTTCCGTCGGGACGGAACGCCTTCCCGTCGAGCAGGAGCTGGGCATCGTACCGGCCCGGGCCCCAGCTCTTGAGGACCTTTCGCACCGTCACGTCGTCGACGCCGAGCAACTTCGACATCACCGACAGATCCTGCGACATCGAGACGATCGCTCCGACGTCGAGATCCTGGTTGGACCAGCCATCGCGGCGGTGGCCGATTCCCGGAGCGAACGAGTCGTCGACCGTGGAGTGACAGAACGCGCACTGGATGCCGACGGACTTCAGCTTGTCACCGTCGAAGAACCCGGTGATCCCGACGACTGCATTCAACTTGAGCAGTGCGAGCGTCGTGGCCGGATCGTCGAGGTTGACCTTGCCGGCCTTGATCGCCGCAACGAGCTCGGGCGGGATCGCCTCCGCGTCGACCTTGAGCCCCACTGCGAGCGCTGCCTTCGGGCTGAGGCCCGGTCCCGTACCGCCGTTCGGCGCACCGGCGATCACCCGGTGCAAGCCGAGGGTATCGCCCCAGAACGCTTCGTCGCCGAACGTGTCGAACCGGAACGTCTGCCGGCCGGCCTCGAACACGACCTTGCTGTCGTCGCCCGCGCGGTCCTGAGCTGCGCTGCGTGTCGGGACCGGCTTCGGAGTGCCGCCCGACGTGGGGGGCTGCGCGCGCCGGCTCTCCTCGTTCGCCCCAGATTCCTGCTTGCAGCCAGCACCACTCGCCAGCAGCGCGCTCGCGAGCACGGCCGACGTAGCGACCCAATTCCAGATGTTCGAGCTCCGCATGATGCCTCCTCCGCGCAGTCAACCGTCGCGCGACCGAAGCGAACGGCTGCACGCGCTGTACCGCCGGTGGACACGAGACGCGCGTTCGTTGGTGTGCCCGCCCTGCGTGTAACTACGTAACCCTCGCCACGACGAGCGGATCCGTCCAGCGTGTGCGCGTGCGCACGCTGTTCAGGTCGGTCATCGGGTCTGGGACAAGCGCTGGCGGAGACGCCGTCGCACGCGTCACCATCGACGACGCTCTGTAGGGTACCTTCGGATCGAGGTCCCTGGTCGTGCGCGGTGTGCTTCTGGTTGTCGTCGCCGGCTGTGGCCGGCTCGAATTCGACGCCACCAGCGACGCGAACCGGATCGACGCCCCGGCGCCGTGTCTCGTGGACGACTTCTCGGGACCGTCGCTGGACTCGAAGAAGTGGGGATCGTTCGAAACCGCACCCACCACGTTCTCGATCACGGCCGGCGAACTGGTGATCCAGCTCGCAACGACGACCCAGGTTGCCTACGCCGGGCTCGCGACGCCACGAGGAGACATTGCAGGTAGCAGCGTGGAGGTCGAACTGGTCGAAGCGCCGGCGTCGGTGATCGGCACCGAGGTAACGCTCGGCTGGGTGCTGGATAGCGCCAATCAGTGCGTGATGTACGTCGGCAATGCCGGTCGACTCACCTTCCGCCAGACAAAGCTCGGAGCCATCACCGACGTCGCCGACATCTCGTTCGACCCGGTGCAGCATCGGCACTGGGCCATGCAGCACGAACCATCGACCAACCTGGTTCGATTCTCGACGAGCGCCGACGGTACGACCTGGACCCTGCAACACGAGAGTACCCTCGGGTTTCCATCGACAGGCGTCTTCATGGAGATCCTCGCCGGCACCTACCAATCGGTGACATCGCCAGGCCGCGCGCGGTTAGACAACGTGGTGGTCCGCGGCTGCACCCCGTGACGCCGGAACGCCGCCGCAGTAGCGTGATGTACCGAAGGTCCTCAGTGCTGACCGAAGCTGCTCATCGTGGGCGCTAGCCCTGACAGCGTTCGTGGCAACGGCACCTTACATGCACCGGGGTTGCGCCACCCGTCGCTCGTCGAGAGGCATCGCAGTGCATCGGCGTTCCACACTTCCCCGACACATTTCGCGAGCACGATCGGATGCAGCGCCGCGGCTGCCTGGCGCGCCTGCGCGACCTGCTCACCGCCCTCGATCCGGTACGCAGCCTCGACATGGCGCGCGGCGAAGGCGGCCTCGGCGCAGGTAGGTTGTCTTTCCACCAGCCGGCTGAACTCGATGAGTACGAGCGATGTTTGCTGCGTGGCGGCGACGCCACGCAGCTCGCAGCTCGAATCGACGTGCTCGACGATCAGCGTCAGCGGATCGATGCGCCGCAAGATGCCGAGCTGGTGACCGGCGCAGCTGTTCGCGGACGCGTTCGGGTCTCCCCACGTCGTCCAGTAGAGCGCCTCGGGCGTGACGACGAGGTCATGCGCGCGGCCGCCGGTGGCGAGCGTCGTCGCCGTGCCTCCGTCCCGCGGGATTCGCTTCAAGTCGTCGCCGGTCGTCACGTAAACAAACGCGGTGTCGGCGACGAGATCGCTGGGACGGCGAAGCCCCGTCGCGAGAGTCGTCGGGCGCGCTTCGCCGTGCCGGATTCTCTCGAGCTTGTCGCTCGCAACATAGAGATACTCTTGGTCGGCAGTCACCGGGCTCCATGCCTTACCGGCACCGAGGCGAGTCGCCTTGCCGCCCGTGGTCAGAGCTCGGTACACACCGTTGGAGGTCGTCCAGTAGACGTAGCCGCCGCCAACCGCGAGCGTGTACGCCTCGCTCGGCGAGCTCGCGATGAGCCGGGTTTTGCCGCCGATCTTCGCGACGCCACGGATCGAACGGCCGGTCGACGCGACGTACAAGACGTCATCGCCGGCGAGCGCGAACGCGAAGCTCGTATCGAGCGCGAGGTCCTCGGCGGGACCGCCCGAAGTCGCAGCCCGCCGAAGGTGAGCCAAGGCGGTCGCGGT
>JAYVLW010000685.1:0-3171 GCA_043759315.1 Myxococcales bacterium | reverse complement strand
GCGCCAGCGCGTTGTCCTTGTGGGGTGCGTCGACTCCGTCGGGTGCGTAGTGCTTCGCGTCGGCGAACATCCGCGCCCACGTCGCCTCGACACGGAAGTACGGCGAGGCCCCGGTGATTCCATACGCGCGATACGATGCGGCGGGATCGAGCCACAGCGTCGCCGCCACGTCTTCCGGCGTCGCGTCGCGCGGGGCCCTGACCTCGATGTAGTTCCACAGAAACGGATCGGTGGAGCCCAGCCAGCGATAGTCTTCGAGGAACCGCACTCCCTCGGGGAACAGCGACGGATCGGCAGGCCCGGACTTCTTCGTGCTCTTCTGTTTCGCCGCGATTGGTCTGACGACCTGCTCGTCGCACAGAAGGTGTGCCGTCACCCGATCGATGGGGTGACTCGTCACGAGGTCTTCCACCGTCACGTGGGCCGGATGCTTCGCGTCGAGCTGCGCCGCGTATCGCGGCACCATGCGCACGAGCGACTCTTGCATCCGAGTCACGAGATCGATCGCGAGTGCGTCGCCTGCCAGCGGGTTCCAGAACAGGGGGCCGGTCGGCTCGCGCCCATCCACGATCACCCCAGGCGTTCCTTCCGACAGAACGCGATGTTGATCGATGACGTACCAAGGATCCGCCGGGTGAAGCAGCTCGGGCAGCCGGATGAACATCTTGTCGCCAGCAAGCGACTGATAGAGCGCGTCGTGGAAACGCGTGGCGAGACCGTTCGTCCTCCACGCGAGGCGTTCGTGCAACTGCGGATGGACGGTGCCGAGACGCTTTCCGAACACCGCCACGAACTGGTTCTCGTTCGCGCGCAAGTAGGCCCAGGCGACGTCGGGCTTGCCGGCGTCCGCCATCTGCTTGATGACGTCCGCGGTGGTGCGAGGTGCGGCCGGTTCACGTGTCGGAGTAGCCGTGACGTTCGAGGTCACCGCCGCGGGGTCGCGCTTGCCACCCTGCGAGCCCTCGGCGTGCGCGGTCTGGGCTTTCGCCCCGGAACCACCTGCCACCGGCGCTGCATCGCGGAGAAGGTTTGAATCCCCGACCTCAGGTCCCGCCGATGTCGTCGCGGGGGCGAGCGCAGATGCCACGCGCGCGGCGCCGTCGAGCACAGCGAGGAGTCGGGTTCTCTCGGAGCGGTCCAGGCGCGCGAATCGGGCGGCGACATCGTCTCCGTTTCCTGGGCGGTAGGTCTCGAGCCGTCGCGCGAGTGCGCGTCGAGCGGAGGCATCGAGCGTCGCGAACAGCTCGCCGAGTTCCTTTTCGATGTGGTCGGAGCCTGACTCGAGCAAACGACGCAGCCGTGTATCGACTGTCTCGGGCTCCGGTTCTGCGATCCCGACGGCGGTGGTCGTCTGCACCGCCGTCGCCACGACAGCAGCGGGTTCGATTGCCTGCTCGTGCACGGTCGTCTGCACCGGAGGAGCGGCCCCAGCAGCGGTCGTGCGTGCCGCCTGCTGGGCCGTGGCCTTTTCCCTGCGGGCGCCGGCAAGGTGTTCGAGCAAGTCATCGTATCGGTGCTGGTTCACGCGCACACCGGGTGCGAGCGCCGAGGCAATGGGGTCGCTCGCGGACCGCTTCTTCAGCCGCGTCGTGAGCGTGAGGCAGTCCACGGCGGAGAGCTGGTCGATCTCCGTCTTGAGTGCGGCCACCTTGTGGCTCCACGAGACCGTCAGTTCATCGGGGCCTGCCGCCGCCAGGATCTTCATCATCTCGGCTTCGCGAGAGACTGCCTTCCAGCCACGCGGGGCTTCCGTCAAGGTGGTCATCGCCGCCCTGTGCTCGGCGAGACTCGTCTCCGCAGTGGCCAGCTCTTGCTGCGCATCGGCCGCGGTTTCGCTCGCAGCGCCACGCGCGCTGGCCATCGTCGCGGTCGCCGTCGTGAGAACGCGTTCGAGTGATTCCTTGGCCTCCTGCCATCTCGTCGGATCGTTGGCCGCGTGGGCCTTGCGAACCGATTCGACGGCGGTGCCAACCGCGTCGACGTCACGCGCGAACCGCGTGATCCGATCTGCGGCGAGCTCCGCGGGCGTGCGCTGCGGTCGAACCGGGTCGTGCGAAACCGCCGGAGATGCGTAGCTCACGTCGTGACCGCGCCCGCGGGAGACGTACTCGCTCATGTCGCCACGGTCCGCGTCGTACGTTCGATGGTCACGAAGAAGCTCCGCATCACGCGCGTATCGGCACGACGCTCGGCGGGTTGCCTACTTTCGGTGAAAGACGTGCAACTCCGTGGAATCAGCGGCTCATCGTCGGTACGGACGCAGGCAACCGAAGCCGCTGCAGCAGGACGCTCCACCTGCTCGCGCGACGCGTCGGAGAAGATCAACACGTCGCGTTCTACGCAGCGCGGCGATGGGCGTTCCCTACCTCACGCGGTGCCCGACCATCGGTACAGCATCGGGTTCCAAAGCCTGCGCATGCTGCACGCCTCGGCGACGAAAGTGCTCGGATGTGTCGGCCTCGGCGCCAGCGTTCAACGGCCGATCGGGCCGGCGCTCACCATACTTGCTTGCATGGCATGCCTCCAAGCGCGGCCCTCAACGCCTCGCAGTCCACCTTGGTCTCGCTGATGATGAAGAATGGACCATCCGGGGAATCCTTGTCCGACGCCCATGCCGACTTCCGTCGCTCGCATTCCACCTGAACCGTCACCGTGTGGTCGAGCATGGTGACGGTTCCGAGTGCAGTCGCGCAGTCGCGCAATCGGCCGCAAACGGATGATGGCCGACCCCGACGGTGTAGCGCGAGCAATAGAAACCGCGACCGGGCGGAAGGATCGCCTTTCGTCGCGGCGGTGCCGCCTTGGCGCCAACGAGCACGCACTTCGACACGACCTCGCCGTCCTGGAGCGAGAATGCACGGCTCTCCTCACAGTGCGCCTTGGAATCCGAGACGAGGTCGACGGCAGTCGACCATTCGTCGCGCTTCGACGTGTACGCGTACGCTCGGGCCTGCGAGCGGCACCCCGGGGACCAACTATTGCATTCGTCGCGGTCTCGATCGCAACTGCCGTCCTTTTCGCACCACCATCGCTGCCCCGGAGCGAGCTCGGAATAGGCAAACGGGATCCCCGCTGCGCTCGCTGCCGATGGTTCGCTGTGGACAAGCGGGGCTCCATAGAACGCGAGCACGAGTCCAAGACACAGCGCGATGATGGGGCGCATCCGGCGGA
>JAYVLW010000684.1:0-2510 GCA_043759315.1 Myxococcales bacterium | reverse complement strand
CGGCACCGTGACCGCCGACGTCAAGCGCGCGGTCGCCGAGCTCAAGGCCGGTCGCGTCGAGTTCCGCGTCGAGAAGGCCGGCATCATCCAGACCCCGATTGGCAAGGCCTCGTTCGCCCCGGAGAAGCTCCAGGCGAACCTTCAGGCCCTGCTCGACATGCTCATGAAGCTTCGCCCGCAGACGGCCAAGGGCACGTACATGCGCTCGATCACCATCTCGACCACCCACGGCCCGGCCGTGAAGGTCGACACGGCGGCGTTCGCAGGAGCCGAGTAACGCACGAACGATCTCGATAACGACACCCCGTCGAAGAAGCAGGCGGCGCCGTACGGCGTCCTAAGGGCCCTGCGGAGACTGGAGGTTCGAAGCGGCAGCGATGCCGTGCTCGGCCCCCTCTCTCCATCTCGGAAGAGGGGTTCGAAGTTTTCGGCAACGAGGAGAGACACACATGGATAGAGCAGCAAAACAGCAAGTACTCGGCGAGATCAAGGAGGCGTTCCAGAACGTCGTCTCGGTCGTCATCGCCGACTACAGCGGCATCACCGTTCCGGTGGTGACCGCGATGCGCGATGACTTTCGCAAGGCGAACTGTCACTACCGCGTGATCAAGAACTCGCTGGTCAAGATCGCGGTCAAGGGCTCCACGATGGAGCCGATCTCGACGCTGATGAGCGGCACCACCGCCGTCATCTGGTCCAACGAGATCCCGCAGGATCCGGCGAAGATCGCCCTCAAGTGGGCCAAGGATCAGCCCAAGTTCACCATCAAGGGCGGCTTCTACGAGGGCCAGGTCCTCGACCTCGCCGGCGTCAACGCGCTCGCGACGATGCCGGGCAAGAACGAGATCCGCGCTTCGATGCTGATGACCCTCCTCGCGGGTCCACAGGCGTTCGCGGCTCAGATCCTCGCGCCCGTTCAGAACTTCGCTTACCTCCTCGATGCTCGCCGACGCGAGCTCGAGGGCGGGTCGGCTTCGTAACCAACTCCCCAACCCCTCACATCACCCAACCTTTTCGGTTCTAGAAACAAGGAAACGACCATGGCGTTCAATCAGGAAGAAATCATCTCGCAGCTCAGCTCCCTCACCGTCGTCGAGATCGTCGCTCTGACGAAGGCCCTCGAGGAGAAGTGGGGCGTCAAGGCGGCCCCGGTGGCCGTTGCTGCAGCGGCTGGCCCGGCTGGCCCCGCGGCAGCCCCCGCCGAGGCGCAGACCGAGTTCACTGTCGTGCTCAAGGCCAGCGGCGCCAACAAGATCGGCGCCATCAAGGTCGTCCGCGAGGTCACTGGCCTCGGTCTGAAGGACGCGAAGGACCTCGTCGACGGCGCCCCGAAGGACGTCAAGGTCGGCGTCAACAAGGCCGAGGCGGACGACATCGTCAAGAAGCTCAAGGAAGCCGGCGCCGAGGTCGAGGTCAAGTAACCCCGACCGTCCACGCCTCGTGCGTGGGCAGGCTGTGGCTCGTCACCTGAGGTGGCGGGCCACTCGCCGTTTCGGATCACGGAGGGGCCATGTTCCTGCCCGATCGACAGGTTTGCGCGCGGCTGGCGTGGGGGGTAAGACGCCCCGCTGCGAATCTGGGAACCGGGCTCCGAGCTCGGTGTCTGGGGTAGCCCGGACGGAGCGGGGCGGGCGGGATCCATGGCTTTTTTGGCATGACTACTTGCGTCGTAGTTTTCGCTTCCATTCTCCGTGGCTGTGCTATACGCAGCCCCGGTTTGCTACTTGCAGTCGCTACCAGACGTCACCGACGAGAGAGCGCGCACTCGTCGGCCCGCGTGATCTGACCACCGCCTACTCGACTCTCGATTCCGCCGAGCACGGATCAAGTGTCGATGGGCGGTCGCCCCTATTTCGGGACTTTCGGTTCGAACTGCGCTTCTACCAAAGGGAACAACGCACATGGCGTCACAGATCCAGAAGAACTTCCGGGCCCGCAAGAGCTTCGCGAAGCTCAAGCAGGTCATCGAGATCCCGAATCTGATCGATATCCAGAAGCGTAGCTACGACAAGTTTCTCCAGATCGACGTCACGCTCGACAAGCGCGAGGACCTCGGTCTGCAAGGTGTCTTCAAGAGCGTCTTCCCGATCAAGGACTTCTCCGAGACGAGCTCGCTCGAGTTCGTGTCGTACAACCTCGAGAAGCCGAAGTACGACGTCGACGAGTGCCGCGCGCGCGGCATGACGTTCGCCGCGCCGATCAAGGTCGTCATCCGTCTCGTCGTCTGGGACGTGAACGAAGAGACCGGCGTGCAGTCGATTCGCGACGTGAAGGAGCAGGAGGTCTACTTCGGCGAGATTCCGCTGATGACCGATTCCGGCACGTTCATCATCAACGGCACGGAGCGCGTGATCGTCTCGCAGCTCCACCGCTCGCCGGGCGTGTTCTTCGACCACGACAAGGGCAAGACCCACTCCTCGGGCAAGTTGCTCTACTCGGCCCGCGTGATCCCGTACCGCGGCTCGTGGCTCGACTTCGAGTTCGACCACAAGGACATCCTCTACGTCCGC
>JAYVLW010000683.1:0-3511 GCA_043759315.1 Myxococcales bacterium | reverse complement strand
CCCGAACACCGTGAAGTCCTGGGCGAACACGCAGACCGGGCGGCCATCGACGGTGCCGTGGCCGGTCACCACGCCATCGCCGAGGATCTTCTGATCCTGCATGCCGAAATCGGCGCAGCGATGCGTCACGAACTTGTCGAGCTCGACGAAGCTTCCCTCGTCGAGCAACGCCTCGATGCGCTCGCGCGCCGTGAGCTTGCCGGCCTCGTGCTGCTTGTCGATGCGCGCCTGGCCGCCCGCGAGGGCCGCCTTGGCTTCCATCTCTTCGAGACGCGAAATCGGATCTTTCACAGGAGCGGCGTATACTTTCGATGTGGCGAACGTCAAGGGAAGCGCGCTCTCGTCGCGCGTCCTCTGGGTGCAGTTGAACCACGGGGAAGCGGGGATCAAGAGGCTGTTGCCTCAGTGCACGGTCGAGTTGCGCGCGTCGATCGAGGGCGGGATCCACAAGGCGAAGTGGTATCCGTTCGAGCAGTTCATCGAGCTGATCACCACGATCGATCGCCTGTTCGGCAAGGGCGACCTGTCGCTGGTCGAGGAGCTGGCACGGTTCGGCGCGGACGCGAACCTCACCACGATCTACCGCCTGTTCTACAAGGTCGGCACCACCCACTGGATCCTCGGCCGCGCGGTCCGGCTGTGGAGCGCGCACTACGACACCGGCTACCTCGAGGTGATGACGCGCGGGCCGAAGACGGCCGTGCTGCGGATCCGCGGATTCGAGACGCCGCACAAGGTCCATTGCATGAGCGTGATGGGGTGGGCGAAGCGCTCGATCGAGCTCTCGGGCGGCAAGAAGGTCGAGTCCACGGAGACCAAGTGCCGGCTCAGCGGCGACGAGTTCTGCCAGCTCGAATCATCCTGGGAGTGAGGCGCGCTCGTCGAGAACACGGGTCAGCTGCCGCCGCCGCTCCGTCAATCCAGCATCGGTCGTGCGTTCCGGCGCGAACCAAACGGCGGCCGCGGCGCCTCCGATCAGGAGCCATTCTCCCTCGAGCTCCTGGGCCGCGCGGGCGAGGAACCGCTCGATGCGGGTCCGATCTAGCTCGAAGCGGGGCACGGAGTTACGATACACGAGTGATCGATCCGTGGCAGACGCTTCGAGATGGCGGGCTTCCGCTGGGCGCGCCCGATCCGTCGCGCAGCCCGCCATCCATCGATGCCATGAGTGCTGCTGTACGCGAGCTCGTCGCTTCGCGCCCGATCGGTCGTCCGCGGGATGCGCTGTGCGCGTTTGTCCTCGCGTGGCGTCGACAGTGGCCACGGACCTTCTACCGGGCGTTCGGAGGCGATGCGCCCTCGGTGGTCGCGTGGGCGGATGCTTCTGTGATCGATCCCGATCGCTATCTCAAGTTGTCGCGCATCGCGATGGCGCACCTCGCACTCGTCCTCTAGCGAGCCGAGTCCTCGGGCCCGAACGTCATCCGACGCTGGGCGGCATCGAAGCCCGCTTGCGCGTCGGGCTCGGGCGTCAGCAGCGACACCACGATCGCGACCGCGAACGAGAGCGGCACGGTGATGATGCCCGGGTTCTTCAGCGGGACGATCGCCGCGCCGTTGTGGAGGAGGTCGGTCCACACCGTCGGGGACAGCGCGATCAGCACGAGCGAGCTGGCGGTCCCGGTGACCATGCTCGCGACGGCGCCGCGCGTGGAGAACCTGCGCCACAGCATCGAGAGCAGCAGCGCCGGGAAGTTCGCGCTCGCGGCGATCGAGAAGGCGAGGCCGACCATGAACGCGACGTTCTGACCCTGGAACACGAGGCCCAGGAGGATCGCGAGGATCGCGAGGCCGACCGTGGCCCACCGCGCGACCACGAGCTGCTCTCGCTCGTTGACCTTGCCCTTGCGCACCACGTGGCCCCACAGATCGTGCGCGAGCGCGGCGGCGCCCGACAGCGTGAGGCCGGCGACCACCGCGAGGATGGTGGCGAACGCGACCGCGGAGATGAACCCGAGAAAGCCGGTGCCGCCGAGCACCTCGGCGAGGAGCGGCGCGGCCATGTTGCCGCCGGGATCTACCGCGATGATCGCGTTGCGGCCGACCAGCACGGAGGCGCCGAAGCCGAGGATGAACGAGACGAGGTAGAAGAAGCCGATCAGCGAGGTGGCATACGCGACCGAGCGGCGCGCGGTCTTCGCATCGGGCACCGTGTAGAACCGCATCAGGATGTGCGGCAGACCCGCGCATCCGAACATCAGCGCGATGCCGAGCGAGATCGCTTCGAGCGGGTTCGCGACGAGCTTGCCCGGCGCGAGCACGCCGGTGCCGTACTGCTCGCGCGCGGCGGCGAACAGGGCGAGCGGGTTCATGCCGAACTGCGCGAGAACGAGCACCGCGAGCAGCGTGGCGCCGAGGAGGAGCAGCACGGCCTTGATGATCTGGACCCAGGTGGTGGCGATCATGCCGCCGAACAGCACGTACGCGAGCATCACGCTGCCGACGATGACGAGCGCCGCCTCGTAGGACAGGCCGAACATCAGGCGGATCAGGTTCCCGGCGCCGACCATCTGCGCGATCAGATAGAACGTGACCACGGTGAGCGTGCTCGCGGCGGCCGCGATCCGGATCGGGCGCTGGCGCAGCCGGTACGCGACGACATCGGCGAACGTGTACTTGCCGAGATTGCGCAGCGGCTCGGCGATCAGGAACGTGATCACCGGCCAGCCGACGAGCCAGCCGACCGAGTAGATCAGGCCGTCGAACCCCGAGGTGGCGACGAGGCCGGCGATGCCGAGGAAGCTCGCGGCGCTCATGTAGTCACCGGCGAGCGCGAACCCATTCTGCACGGCGGAGATCGCCTCACCGGCGGCGAAGTAGTCGCGCGTGCTGCGGGTCTTGCGCGCGGCCCAGTACGTGATGCCGAGCGTGATCGCGACGAAGCCGAGGAACCACGCGATCGCGACGCTGCTCGAGCCCTCGCTCATGGTTTGCGCTTCCGGGCCGCGTCGATCGCGGGATCGTAGACCCGGTTCGCCCATCGCACGTACACCGCGGTGAGCACCGGCGCGACGATGATGACCAGCGCGCCGATCACGATGCCGACGGAGATCCGGCCATCGGCGAGCAGCGTGCCAGCGGTGTCCTTGCCGAACGCGACGAGCAGGATGAAGCCGAAGTACGCGATCATCATCACCGCGGTGAGCGCCGCGCCGATGCGCCAGCGCTTCTTGATCACCGCGGCGAGCTGCGCGTCCCGACCTTCCATGGCAGGGACCATAGCGCGGGCGGCCGGCACCGCGCCGCGCGGCGCGCTCGCCGATTCGAGCTCCGGAACGGAAGCTGGAGGGTCCTCGTGGCATCCTCGAGCGTTCGTGGCTGACGCGTGCATACTATCTCGGTGCGGACCGTCGTAGGTTTGGTCATCCTTGCGTCCTCGACGGCACAGGCATCACCGCTGATGCTGACCGCCGACGTCGACTACAACTTCGTCGATCAGAACGGGTTTGGCTGGGCATCGACGGTCGGTAAAGTGACGGTGTCGCTCGAGATCGGCGACAAAGCCGGCACC
>JAYVLW010000682.1:0-3040 GCA_043759315.1 Myxococcales bacterium | reverse complement strand
GAGAGCTGATGCGATGCGGTGACCTCAGCCGCGGTCAGCAGGTCGGGCGCAGCATCGACGGGGGAGTCCGGAGCTGCGTCCACCGGAGGTGTGGTCTGGCCGTTGTCACCGCAGGCCGCGAGGAACAGCAGGAGGTGGAGTGGGGAGCGCTTCGTCATGCGGGGTCCAGCAGCACGGTGCGGGCCACGCGATCACGTCGCGACGCCGGCAACACTTGCCGGGAACGCAGCTCATGGGTGGGCAGGTTTTGCCGGGGACGGCAGGACTTGCCTACGTGGCGGGTAGACGTACGCGGATCCGTCGGATCGCAGGTGTGTGACCGGGCGTGGCTTGGCCTGGAGATGGAGCTCCGTGGCCGTCCTCGCCTCGTCGCCGGAGATCGTGATCCACTCTGACTTCACGTCGAGCGCCTGTGGTGTCCAGGCGACCGCCTTGTACTTGCCCGGTGGGAGTCCGGCGATCGTGAACTTCCCGTCCACGACCTTCGCGATGTAGCGGCTGGGCACGACCTTCACGTACGCCCACATCCCCATGTGGATATCACAGTAGATCTTGTACTCGTGCGGCTCCTTGAACTGTTGAGCCTTGCCCGGGTCGCTCGGGCCATACCGTCCGAGGTCGAAGCTGTCATCGAGCGGTGGATCGGGAGGCGAGAACACACTGTGCTCCTCGTTGCTCTTGTTCGGGAAGAACACCTTCGCGTACGCCGGCACGACCACGACATGCGGATCGAAGTCCTGGTTGTTCTGGGTGATCTTCGCGGACATGCCTTGTCCCGGCCGCCGGGGCGGTGTCGCCTCCTCGAGGTAGACGTAGACGTCCTGCGGGTTCCGCTGGGCCTTCCCATCCAGCGCGACCACGACCGTGCCGGTGATCGCGCCGCCCTTCGCGGCGGGTGCCGCTGGAACGAGGCTCGCGGCGACGACGACGAGGATCGGAACGAGAAAGCGCTTCATGGTTACTCCGTGGAGACGACCAGCGAAGAGGTGAACACGTCGTTCGGGAACTGAAACGTGCCGAGCTCGCGGTTCGCGGTGTACTCGGCCTTGACGAGGATGCGCGGCGTGATCTCCGCGTGGAGGCCCACCGTCGCGCGCAGGGTGCGCGTCACGTACAGGAACTCGATACCGTCCTGGTGCCGCGCGCTGCGCCAGTCGATGCGGACGTAGGGCGTCAACCAGCGGTTCGCACGCCAGTCGACGAGCGCGTAGGCCGCCTTGTACGCGAGGCACTCCGCGGCCGTGCAGTGCGTCGTCGGCGCGGCGCCGAACGCGCTGCCTTGCTGCTTGCCCTGCACGAACTCCGCGACCACCTCGACATCGTGATAGTCGAGGAGCCGAAGATCGACGCCATAGTGCCACTGGTGCACGTGGTCGCTCGACTGGTCGTCTTGCGGTCCCACCGCGCCGGAGAGGCCGACCTCGAGGCCCTGGCCGACAGGCAACATCCACTGAACGTGTCCTGCTGCCGTGGGGATCTTGCTGAACGAGATCTGGCGATCCGGCTCGAAGCGCTCCGCGAAGTTGTCGCCGTTGGTGAGCGCGGCCGATGCGCTGAGTCGGCCATCGATCAGTCGTGCCTGGATCCCGTAGGGCCGACCGCACGTGTACCGACATGTCAACGATGGGGTCACGCTCATGCGGCGCGGCGCGTCCTGCGACCGGTACTCGACGCCGAGCACGGAGTCGACCTTGCCGACCGAGAGCACGAGGTCGTGCTGGTTGGTCGGCCGGTAGTCGATGTGGGCGAGCTCCACTTCGAGGATGTCTGGGCCAGGGCGGGGGAGCAGCTCGGCGAGGGCGCTGATCGAGAACCCTTTACCGACGGTCCGGCTGACGTCGAGGGCGAGCGAGTTGACGATGAAGCCGGGGTGGCCTTCGCTGTTCACGGTGTCGGTCTTCAGCGCGCGCGAGACGCCGAGGTCGGCCGGCTCCCCGAGCGCGTTGATCGCGGTCGACAGCGGATCGCCGAGGAGGACCCACTGCGCCGGCACCATCTCGTAGTCGCGGATCTCGCGGTGGCCGATGTCGCGCCGCACTCCCGAGCCATCGCCGCCGACCGCGAACCAGCCGACGTCGATGTACGCGCTGATGAACCTGCGGAGAGGTAGCAGGGTCTGGATCCGCTCTCCCATCGTCTGCACGCGTTGCTCGATCACCTCCGCATGGTCGGCACTCAGCTCGAGGTCCTCGATGCGCTTCGCGAGCTCGGCGGGAGTGGGGACCGGATCCGTGGGAGGAGCGGGTTCGGATCCGGGAGCCGGTTCAGGTTCAGGTACGGGTGCAGGCGCCGGGTCCGGTTGTGCGTTCGCCAGACGCGAGGCCGCGAGCAGGGCGACGAGGATCCGCTTCCTCATCACGGCACCGTCAGGCCGACGGCGACCGGCGTTCCGGTCAGCGTCAGGAGGAACTCCTCGAGATCCGCGGCATCGCGGTCGTCGATCTCGAGCGGCGTGATCCGCGGATCGCTCGTGCCGGCGAACCCGGCCGGATCGCCGCCCCAGCGATAGAAGTCGATGACCTCGGCGAGCGTCGCGAGCTGACCGGCGTGCATGTACGGCGCGGTCTTCGCGACGTGGCGGAGGGTCGGCGTGCGGAACGCGCCGTCATCGCCCGTGTCACTCGTGACGTTCGCGCGACCATGATCGATCGGCGCCGCGTGCTCGCCGCGCTGCTCGATGCCGGTGTTGTGGAACTTCTTGTCGCTGAACATCGGGCCCGAGTGGCACTCGCTGCACAGCCCGCGCCCGATGAACACGCTGAGCCCGCGGCGCGCGGCGTCGGTGAGCTCGGGCACATCCTCTCCGGCCGCGAAGCGATCGAAGGGGGAGGGTCCGGACACGAGCCGCGCCTCGTACGCACCGAGCGCGACGGATGCCTGGGCGATCACCGCGGTGTCGTCCATGCCGCCGAAGGGAACGAAGTAGTTCGCGCGCAGGTACGCGGCGGTGTCCGCGAGCGTGCTGTTCATCGCCGCCGGGCTGGTCAGCGCGAGCTCGATGACGTCGCCGATCCGCGCGTACTTGCCGTCCCACGTGTAC
>JAYVLW010000681.1:0-2982 GCA_043759315.1 Myxococcales bacterium | reverse complement strand
CCGCACATGGCCATGCCGGCCTCGATCCCCGCGCCCATCAACGCGCGGCTCGTCGGCATCGGCGGCGCGGTCGCCGGGCAGGTGTTCCCGCTGCTCACGGAGAACGCGATCGGCCGCATTGTTGGCAACCAGATCGTCGTGCCAAGCGGTCGGCTCTCGAAGCGCCACGCGCGGGTGATGTACGTCGCCGCGGGCTTCGTCGTCGTCGATCTCGGATCCACGAACGGCACGATCGTGAACGGCACCAGGATCCGCACGCACGTCCTGGTGGATGGCGATCTGATCGAGATCGGCGACGCCGTGTTCCGGTTCCAGCGCCTGCCCTGAGCCGGCTCGTGCGCTAAGGTGACCGCGCGTGCTGGCCGGCGAGATCCTCGATCGCATTCCGATGGAGCCTGGCGTCTACCTGTTCAAGGACGCCAAAGGAACGGTGGTCTACGTCGGCAAGGCGAAGATCCTGCGCACGCGCGTGCGGCAGTACTTCCGCGCCGGCGGTGACGAGCGGTTCTTCGTGGCGGCCGGCTTCCTCGGCCGCGCGGTCACGGATGTCGAGACCATCGTCGTGTCGTCATCGAAGGAGGCGCTGCTCCTCGAGAATCACCTGATCAAGAAGCACCAGCCGAAGTTCAACGTGAAGCTTCGCGACGACAAGCAGTACCTCGTGCTGCGGCTGGTCGATCCGAAGGCCGATGGCGCGAAGCGCGAGCAGTTCCCGCGCGTCGAGGTGGTGCGCAACATCCGCGACGACGCCGCGAACTACTACGGCCCGTATCACTCGGCCACCGGCGCGCGCGAGACGCTGCGCACGCTCAACCGGCACTTCCAGCTCCGCACGTGTACCGATCACGTTCTCGAGACGCGCGGCCGTCCGTGCCTGCAGTACCAGATCAAGCGCTGCTCCGGTCCGTGCGCCATCGATGTCACGCCGGCCGCGTACGGCGAGCAGGTCGAGGACGTGAAGATGTTCCTCTCCGGCAAGAACGCCGAGCTGCTGACCCGCCTCCGTGGCCGCATGACCTCGCGCGCCGAGCGCGAAGACTTCGAGGTGGCGGCGGTGGTGCGCGATTCGATCGATGCCGTGGAGCGCACGCTCGCGAAGCAGCACATCGTTCAGGACGACTTCGTCGATCAGGACGTGTGGGGCCTGTTCCGCGAGGCCGATGCGGTGGAGGTGGTGGTGCTGTTCGTCCGCGCCGGCAAGCTGGTCGGACGGCGAGCGTTCGCGCAGAAAGATCAGGAGCTGCCCGACGGCGCGGTGATCGGCGAGCACCTCCAGCAGTACTACGCGACCGGGACGTATATCCCAGACGAGGTCGTGGTCGGCGTCGAGCTCGAGGACACCGAGGTGCTCGCGGAGTGGCTCGGCACCGCGCGCGGCAAGACCGTGAAGGTCCTCGAGCCACGGCGCGGAGTGCGCGCGAAGCTCGTCGACCTCGCCGATCGCAACGCCGCGGCGTCCGCGGTCTCGCGTCGCGGAAAAGATGCGGACGCCGAAGCGCTGCTCGTGAAGGTGGCGAAGCGCCTCGATCTCAAGCGCCCGCCGCGCCGCATCGAGTGCTTCGATATCGCCCACATCTCCGGCACCGATACCGTGGCGTCGATGGTGACGTTCGTCGACGGTGTTCCTTCCCGCTCGCTGTATCGCAAGTTCAAGATCCGCACGGTGGAGAACAACGACTTCGCCGCCATGTACGAGGTGCTCACGCGCCGGTTCAAGCGCGCGAAGGACCCCGGGCCCGACGACGATCCGGCATGGGCTGCTCCGGATCTCCTCGTGATCGATGGCGGGAAGGGCCAGCTCGGCATGGCCGTGGCCGCGCTGAAGGATCTCGGCATCACCATCGGTGGTGACAATGGGCTCGAGGTCATCGGCCTCGCAAAGGAGCGCGACCTCGAGGCCGGCAGCGCGCCCGATCGGATCTACCGGCGCAACGTGAAGGACTCGATCGCGTTGCGCGCGAACTCACCCGAGCTGTACGTGCTCGCGCGGATCCGCGACGAGGCGCACCGGTTCGCGAACACGTTCCACCGCGATCGCCGCACGAAGGCGTCGCTGAAGAGCGAGCTCGATTCGATCCCCGGCATCGGCGCCACCCGCCGCCAGCGGTTGCTCAAGCACTTCGGCAGCCTGCGCGCGGTGCGGCTCGCCGGCGTGGAGGAGCTCGCGAAGGCGCCGGGCATGAACCGCAAGGCCGCGGATCAGGTTTGCGCGTATTTCCGCGAGCGCGAGCGCGAGGAAGGCGGCGACGCCGCGATCACCGGCACGAGCGCCGAGATCGACGGCGACTTCGACGCGAACGTCGAAGGGCTCGAAGGCGACACCCACGACAGCGAGCTCGCCGAGGTGGTGCCCGTCACTCCCGATACGGATGCGAGGACCAGATGACGAGGCGGTCGCCTGCGACGAAGGCCGTACTGCGATAGAGGCTCGAGTGCCCGGGTCATCGGGACGAGCGGAGCACGAACGGTCGAGAGAGCTTCCCGTTGATGCGGATCGGACTTCCGCTCGCCGCAACTAACGGATGGTCGTCGCACGCCGGTGGTGAGCGAGCAGCTCCTTGCGGCGCGGCCCCGGCAGCTTCGCGACGGCCATCCGCGCACATGCCCTCGACATGAACCGCGCGTAGCGACGGAAGAACGCCTCCGCGCACACCGGCTCGGCGCGCGACAGCTCGCGGAGGAGCACGCCGACGGCGGATTGATCCTCGGCCTCGTGCGACCACACGACCGCGGCGCACACGAGCAGGATCGAGTCGGTCAGGCCAGCGACCGCGTCGCCGCGCGGTGCGAGCGTCGCGAGCGCGAGACAAGCCGCGCGCCGCTGCCATCGCGTGCTCGCGTTGCGCCACTGCGCGAGCCCGCGGATCACTTCGGCGCGACCAATCTCGCGCGCGAGCAGGGTGCCGAGCACGTTCGTCGCGAACAGATCCACGACCATCGCGTCATCGAGGTGCGGCTTGGCGAACAGGCGCGCGAAGCTCG
>JAYVLW010000680.1:0-4109 GCA_043759315.1 Myxococcales bacterium | reverse complement strand
CCTGGGCAGCCTTCGCGAGGTGGGCGCCGCGCTCGCCTGCGGCCGCCGCCTCGGGTGGATCGCCGAGGAGCCGATGGCGGCCGAACGAGACGGGCTCGGTGGGCTGCTCTGGGGCCTCCAGCGCAGGTAGCCGCCCGGGCCGCCCTCGGGCCCGCTCTACCTTCGTCCGCTTGCACCGGAGCCAAGCCGCGAGGGGCATCGGCATCGGCATCGGCATCGGCATCGGCATCGGCATCGGCCGACGCGCCGGGACGATCTCGGGATCTCTCCCTCGCGGTCGTTCTCGACGAGGAGCGATCCAACTGGCGTAGATTGAGCGCGTGAAGAGCTGGATGGCGTCGTTGATCGATCTCTCCGCGGCGAATCACCTCCTCCACCTCCGGGAGGGCAAGACGCTGATCCCGCTCCCCGGTGCGGATCCGGTGAAGCTCGCGGGCACGCTCGCCGGTGGTGGTGCGTTCGCGTTCGAGGCGGGCTGCGATCCTGCGGTCGAGAACGGCTGGCTCCGCGTGCCGCGGACCACGCCCGAGCTCGAGCGAAGCCTGACCTCGATGCGACGCGTCGCGAGGCGCGAGCTCGCGGAGCGCGGCCTGCACGTGCTGTGGCTCGCGCTGGGCTCGCTGACGTGGCTCGACGCCGAAGGGGTGGCGCACATCGCGCCGCTGGCGCTGTGGCCGGCGGAGCTCGAGCACGCGGCCGGGGCGGGCATGAGGTTGGTGGGGCGCGATGGCATCGAGCCGCGGATCAACGCGGCGCTGGTGGCGAAGCTCGCGCGGGACGAGGGCGTGGTGCTCGGCGTCCCGGGCGACGACGATCCGGAGGTCTCGCTCGACCTGCTCGGGCTGATCGATGCGGCGGAGGGCATCGCGGTGACCCGGCCCGGGTGGAAGGTCGAGCGCTCGGCGCACCTCGGCGTGTTCGCGCTGGATGGGCTGGCGATGTGGACGGACCTCGTGAGATCGGAGGCGACACTCGCGATCAGCCCGGTGCTCGCGCACCTCGCGAACCCGGAGCGCGGGCCGTTTGGGCAGCCGTCGATCGCGGCGGCGGAGGCGGTGACACGGCCGAAGGCGATCGCGGACGTGCTCGCGCCGCTCGACGCGGATGTGAGCCAGCTCGCCGCCGTGGCGGCCGCGTCGCTCGGCGCGAGCTTTGTCTTGCGGGCGGCGCCGGGCACGGGAAGCTCGCAGACGATCGCGAACGTGATCTCGCACTGCATCAGCCATGGCAAGACCGTGCTGTTCGTGAGCGATCAGCTCGCGGCGCTCGAGGTCGTACGCGAGCGCCTGTCGCAGGTCGGGCTCGGCGAGTTCTGCCTCGGTGTGGCGTCGGCGGAGACGTCGCGGCAGGTGATCGTCGCGCAGCTCGGTCGAGTGTTCGATCGTGCGTTCCGTCCGGGCACGGGCCCGAGCGGTGATGATGCGCGTCTCGCGGAGCTGCGCTCGGCGCTCGACGTGTTTGTCGCCGCGCTGCACAAGGTGGGGCCGTTCGGGCGCTCGGTCCATGACGTGCTCGGGCGGCTGGTCGAGCTGCGGACCACGCCGCGCGCGGATCTCGCCGAAGGCGATGCGGTGGGGCTCGATCGCGTCACCTTCGAACGCCGCAAGGGCGCGGTGACGCGGCTAGCGGAGGCGGCGGTGCCGGTCGAGCCGGTGGCGACGCATCCGTGGCGCGCGTCGACGATCGACCGGCTCCCGGCCGATGGGCAGTCAGCGGCGCTCGCCGCCCTCGACGAGATGGAGCAGGCCGCGACGGGGCTCGCGGCGGCCGTCGCCGACGTCGGCACGCTGGTCCCGAACCTGGTGGCGAGCTCGCGCGAGCAGCTCGTGGCGCTCGGGGCGCTCGCCGCGCTCGCGGCCGCGACGCCGCGCCCGGGCGCCGAGATGCTCACCCACATCAAGGCGGGGCGGGCCGATGATCTCGGCGAGAACATCGCCCTGATCCGTGCGCGCGGGGTGGGGAGCGTCGAGGTGCCGCGCGATCCGCTCGCGTTCCTCCAGCTCGCGCACCGGCATCGCCAGCTCGCGACCGAGGTCGAGGACGGCTTCACCGACGCGGTGGAAGGTCTCGACGCGAACGCGCTGTGGACGCAGCTGCGCAAGTGGACATCGAGCATGGGGCCCCTGCGCTACGTGGCACTGCGCAACGCGCGCGCGGAGATCAAGGCCGCGGCGATGCCCGCGCAGCTCGCCACGGATGGCGCGATGATCTCGGCTCTCGAGGCCGTGATGGCAGAGCGCGCGTGTCGGGCGGCCTTGCTCGGCGCGGCGGAGCCGGCGAAGCGGTGGTTCGGTGAGCTCGGCGGCGACCCGCTCGCACTCGACCTCGGCAAGCTCGATGCTGCCGTCGGTTGGTCGGCGGAGCTGCGCAGGGCGTTCGATGCGGTCGAGCTGAAGGGTGGCGGCAACACGGCGCTGCGTGCCACCTCCTGGCGAGCGCTCGTCGCGCAGGTGGCAGCGGCGCCGTCGGCTTCGGCTGCCGAGCTGGCTCCCTTCGCGCGGCTCGCCGAGGGCGTGGCGCGCTGGCTGCCAGCGCTCTCGAACCTCGCGACAACGGTCGGCATCGATGCGATGACGCTCGGCGCGGGCGACGATCACCTCGCGGCGCTCAAGGAGCGCGTCGTTGCACTGCGACTCGCGATCGCCTCGTTGCCCGCGTGGGTCGCGTTCCACGCTGCGCGGCACGCGGCGATCGCCGCCGGCATCGGCCCGGCAGTCGCGGCGATCGAGCGCGGCGATCTCGGAGCTGAAGAGCTCGCGCCGGCATGGGAGCGCGCGACGCTGCTGGCCTGGGGCGACGCGGAGCTCACGGAGACGCCTGCGCTCGCGCAGTTCCACGGCGCCTCGCATCACGCGCAGGTCTCGGCGTTCGCGGATCTCGATCGCGGTGCCCTCGCGCTGTCGCGGGCCCGCGCGCTCGTGCACCTCGCGGATCGCGTGCCGCGGATCTCCGGGAAGCTCGATGCCACCTCGAAAGATCCGACGACCATCGAGCTGGGCGTGCTGATGGCGGAGATGAAGAAGCCGCGCGGCCACAAGTCGCTGCGCAAGCTGTTCGCCGAGCTGCCCACGATCCTGCCGCGCCTCGCGCCGTGCATGCTGATGACGCCGTCGACGGTCGCCCAGTATCTCGATCCCGCGCTGCCGCGCTTCGACGTCGTGATCTTCGACGAAGCGTCCCGGTTGCCCACGGCGGCCGCGATCGGGGCGCTCGGCCGCGCGTCTTCCGCGATCGTCGTTGGCGATGTGCAGCAGCTTGGGCCCACCGATGGCACCGCGAGTCTTCTCGAGGACTGCGTCGCGGCGAAGCTCCCCGAGCTCGCGCTATCGTGGCAGTACCGCAGCAAGCACGAGGACGTGTTCGCATTCGCGAACCAGCGTTACTACGCCGACAAGCTCCAGGTCCTGCCGGCGCCGCAGACCTCCCCGGATCTCGGCGTGGCGTGGCGCCGCGTCGATGGGACGTTCGATCGCGACGGCTCGGGGCAGAACCGCGTCGAAGCCGAGGCGGTGGTAGCCGAGGCGCTCGCGCGCCTGCGTGATCCGATCCAGCGCATGCGCTCGCTTGGGATCATCGCGGGGTCCGCGGAGCAGGCCGAGCTGATCGAGGACCTGATCGATGCGGCGCTCCTCGGCGAGCCCTCGATCGCCTCGGCAGGCGAGCCGCTCGTGATCAAGGACCTGACCGCACTCGGCGTCGACGATCGCGACGTGATCCTCATGTCGATCGGCTACGGCCCCGCACCCGACGGGGTCATGACGATGCACCTGGGTGCGCTCTCGGAGCCCTCCGGGACACGCGCGCTCGCGTCGGCGCTGACCCGCGCCCGGGAGCAGATCGTGGTGTTCTCGAGCTTCGCACCCGAGGACCTTCACGACGACGCCGCCCCCGCGGTCCGCGACCTCGCCGCGTTCCTCGCGTTCGCGCGAGCCGGCGGAGGAGCCGGCCGGCCCACCGACACCACGGAGCCGGCAAGCCCGATCACGGCGGCGATCGCGCGCGCCCTCGGTGAGCGTGGCTGGGCGGTCCGCCACCAGGTCGGCTGTGGTGCGTACAAGCTCGACCTCGCGGTGGTCGACCCGAGCGACCCGGAGCGCTACGTGCTCGCG